>DYLF01000043.1 GCA_020722205.1 Desulfobacca acetoxidans | reverse complement strand
GGCTTCCGGTCTGGGACGAGAAGATAGCGGGGGGTCATGAGCGGGGGTGCGGCAATGACCGCGGTTGCCAAGGATGGCCTCTTCAAAGAAAATAACCCTTTGAAGCAGGTCATTGCCGCATATCTTTTAAAGCCCCCAGGGTTAGCCTGAGAAATTTTTTGTCTCTTTCAAAGCTGATCTGCCATGTTGTTCTTGTCTGGCGAAAGGGAAGGTAACAAAACATTAACCCTTAAGACGCCCTATTAAGGGCGGGAAACGCTCGAGGGGGGGTGATAAGGCATAAGGAATAAACGAGCGCTTTGATTATCGAAAACTTTTGTGAGGGAAGGGTTGTGGTAAAGTGAATTAACCAACTAACCAAAGTCTTAATTAACCAACCATTAAGCTACAGAAAAAACATTTCAATCCAAGGACTGAAAGGCTCGCTAACAAATTTCGCTAAGTATTGATCTTAGAACCCTCCTGTGTAACCATATTAAACCTGCCCCCAGCCACCGGTTGGGGGCAATTTTCTTGATAACTCCTTTCCCCCGCCCCCCGTAGCCCCATTTCGATTGCAGGTTGACCAAAGAAAACACTTGGTTGACAGAAGTTGCAAGGCCGGATTAATATACTAATACCTTCAAGGCCGAGAGAAAGGGGGAGCTGGAGCCTTTGATGCATCCCATGCCGGTAAAAAGCGCCGCTCAGGGCTATGTGGTGATCCACGGCCATTTCTATCAGCCCCCCCGGGAGAACCCCTGGATCGAAAAGATCGAGGAAGAGACCAGCGCCCAACCTTTTCATGACTGGAACGCCCGCATCGCCACGGAATGCTACACTCCCAACAGCCGGGCCCGAACCTACGACGGCCAGGGTCGTATCCTTGATATTATTAATAATTATGAATACATAAGCTTCAACTTCGGCCCCACTTTGCTCTCCTGGCTGGAAAACCATGCCCCCCCCACCTACCGGCGCCTCCAGGAAGCCGACCAGCGAAGTCTGTCTCGTCTGGGCCATGGCAACGCCATCGCGCAGGCTTACAACCACGTAATTCTCCCGCTGGCCAACCCCCGAGACCGGAAGACTCAGATTGTCTGGGGACTTAAGGACTTCAGTTATCGCTTCCGACGGGCTGCCGAGGCCATGTGGCTGCCGGAAACCGCCGTGGATTATCCCACCTTGGCGGACTTGGTGGCGCATGGCCTGAAATATGTCATCCTCTCTCCTTATCAGGCGCTGAAGGTGCGGCCTCTCTCCGGTGGCCCCTGGCAGCCGGTGCAAGGCCAAACCCTGGACAGTACCCAGGCCTATCGCTGCTTCCTGCCTGATGTCACTGGCGATCCTGACAAGCGCAACTATATTGACGTGTTTTTTTACAACGGCGAGGTGGCCGCAGAGGTGAGCTTCGGCGACTTGCTTAAAGACAGCTACCGTTTTTGCGCCCGCCTGGGGCAGGCCTTCTCGCCTGATCTCCCCCGTCCCCAACTCCTATCCGTGGCCACCGACGGGGAAAATTACGGGCATCATAAAAAGTTCGGCGAACTGGCCTTGGCCCATGCCTTGGCGGAAGTGCTCCCCCAGAAGGGCTTTACTTTGGGTAATTATGCGAGCTTTCTGGAGCTGGCCCCGCCGCAGATGATGGTGGAACTCTTTCTCGGCACCAAGGGTGAAGGCAGCTCCTGGAGTTGCGCCCATGGCGTGGGACGCTGGAAAGAAGATTGCGGCTGCGCCACCGGCGGCCATCCCACGTGGAACCAAAAGTGGCGCACCCCTTTGCGGGAAGCCTTTGATTTTCTGAATGAACGCCTGGCCTTGATTTTCACCCGGGAAGGTGAAAAATATTTTTCTGACCCTTGGGCGGCTCGCAATGCCTATATTGAAGTCATCTTAGATCGCCGGGAGGAAGTGGTGGCCGCTTTTATGGCCCAGTATGGTGTCCCGGGCCTCAACCGCAGCGACTGGGTACCGGCCCTCAAGCTCCTGGAAATGCAGCGTCATGCGCTTCTTATGTACACCAGTTGTGGCTGGTTTTTTGACGACCTGGCCGGACTGGAAACCCGCCAGGTATTGAAATACGCCGCCCGCGCCCTGCAATTGGGTCAGGATTTCACCAGCGAGCCACTGGAACCCCCATTCCTCAAGAGACTGGCACGAGCCGTCAGCAATATTCCCGAAGAAGGCACCGGCCGCCAAATCTTTGAACGGCGCATCAAGCCCACCATGGTGGATTTCCCCAAAGTGGTGAATCAATGGGTCATCTCCTGGCTGAAAGACCATGATCGCCAGTGCCCCGCGGCTATTTATCATTATCGTGCCGAAGCCATGGCCCCAGAGGTCAAAACTCATGCTTCCCTCACCCTGGCAGTGGGCCGCCTGCGTCTGACTTCGGGCATTACCAGGGAATCTCAGTTGCTGGCCTTCTTCACGGTCCATCTGGGCAGCTATCTTTATCGCACCCAAGTGCAGCCATATCCTCTTCCCCAGGAATTCCTGGCCCTCAAACATGAACTCTTCCAGGTCCTGGAACAGACCCCCGAAGACCTGATGCCTTTGATGGCTCGGCGCCTGGGGGAGCGCTACTATACGGTGCACGATATATTCCAAGAAGAAAAGGAACAAATCTTTCAGGATCTTCTGGAAGCCAACCGGGAAGAGACCCTGAACCAGATTGCCCATTATTTCGAAGAAGCCAAACCTTTGCTCACGGCCATGGCCGCCGAGCACCTGCACTTGCCGCGCTTATACCGGGCGTTGGCCGAAATCACCCTGAACCGCCGCCTGGTGCAACTCCTCCGCCATCTGCAGCTGGAACCCGCGCATCTCCTAAGCTCTCAGGAAATTTCCACTCTTATCCAGGAAGCCGCCTTAATGGGGCTAAAATTGGAATCGAGGGAAGGAGGGGAAATACTCTGCCGCATCCTACACCGACTCCTTCAGGAGCTGGCCAATGACTGCTGCACCTCGGCGGCCACCACCCTCAGTGACTTTTTGAGCCTCTTAAAACGCATCCCCATCACAGTGGAACTCAGCGAAGCACAAAATGCCTTTTTTGCCCTGATGCTGGAGCATTTTCCGGCCTTGGCGGCCCGCGCCCCCCGTGATCCTGAAGCCTTGCAGCTGGCCCAAACCCTGGTGTTAATCGCCGAACAACTCAACTTCAGCCCGGTGCGTTACTTCCGCCTGCTGTCCTGAAAGGAAAAAATTCAGAATCACCTTGACTGGCAGAAATGGTTTGGATGAGGGAGTCTTGACTCGCCATAAGCTTTAAAATCGGGAGAGAAAGGAGGGAGAGATGCTTTTATGGGCTCGCTTGGAATCGGCAGTGCAGGACGCCATCCGCCTCAAGAGTCGGTTTGTCGTGGCTCAGGGCCAAGAGGTGCTGGCCGCCGCCCGGCTACTGGCCAACACCTTCAAAGGAGGCGGCAAGGCCCTGACTTTCGGGAATGGCGGGAGTGCCGCCGACGCCCAGCACCTGGCTGCCGAACTGGTGAACCGCTTTCAGGTGGAGCGTCCCCCCCTGGCGGCCCTGGCTCTCACTACCGATACCTCCATCCTTACCAGTATTGCCAATGATTATGATTTTCAGGAGGTTTTTGCCAAGCAAGTGCGGGCCTTGGGAAAACCAGGGGATGTGGCCATCGGCCTCACCACCAGCGGTTCTTCCCCTAATGTCGTGCGGGGTCTGGAAGCTGCCCGGCAGATCGGGCTGCAGACCCTGGTTCTCACTGGGGGCGATGGCGGTCCGGTGGCGGCCCTGGCTGATCTGGCCCTGATTGTTCCCTCTGGCGTCACCCCCCGCATCCAGGAAGTGCACCTCACGATCATCCACATCCTTTGTGACTTGGTGGATTATCTTCTTTTCCCCGAGAAATTTTCCGAAGCGACTGGCTGATGACCAAAATTACCCCTCTTTCCTTGGACGGCGTCAAGACCTACAGCCTGCAAGACCGTCATTCCAAAGTGAGTCGGGAAGACTTTGCCTGCCCCTGGATTAAAGGCGGTAGCCTGGTGGATTTTGTAGAACGACTACCCCGTCTGCTGGCCGGGGAATCCTTGCGGCAGGTGGCCGCGGCTTGGGTTCAGGCCCGACAAAGCGGCCGCCAGGTGCTTCTCGGGATGGGCGCTCACCCCCTAAAGGTGGGGTTAAGCCCCATTCTCATTGATCTCCTCCAACGCCACCTCATCACCGGCTTGGCTCTGAACGGCGCCGGTATTATTCACGACGCCGAAATCGCCATGGTGGGCCGCACTTCTGAGGACGTGGACCAGGAGCTGGACGCCGGCCGCTTCGGCATGGCACGGGAGACTGCGCTCTTCCTCAACCAAGCCATCGCCTGGGGGGCCCAAAAAGGCCTGGGCCTAGGCGAAGCAGTGGGCAGACGACTTCAGGAAAGCGAGTTTCCTTGCAAGCACTTGAGCGTGGTGCGGGCCGCCGTGGTCAATGAACTCCCTGTGACAGTTCATGTGGCCATCGGCACGGATATCATTCACCTCCATCCCTCCCTGCACCCCCAAGCCCTCGGGCTGACCAGCCACCGTGACTTCCGGCTCTTCGCCGCCCAGGTCTGTGAACTTGCTCACGGCCTCTACATCAACCTGGGCTCAGCCGTTATCCTACCGGAAGTCTTCCTGAAGGCCCTCACTTTGGCCCACAACCTGGGCAGATCAGTTGCCCCCCTGACCACGGTGAACCTCGATTTTATTCAACACTATCGCCCCACCACCAACGTAGTCCGGCGGCCCACCGCCGGCACCGGAAAAGGCTACGCCCTCACTGGTCACCATGAGCTGCTTTTCCCCCTCCTGGCAGCTATGATTGTCGAAGCAATGAATAGTGCTGAATAATAAGAGAGCCGCTTGCAAGACTCTCAGATTACTAAGGATAAAGGTGATAACAGTATTATGCCGCTAGCAATTGTGGTTGTCGCTGGCAGCTTGCGGGTGGAAGGCTTCCTCTCCGACAGCCCCACCGCCCAAGCCCTGGCTGCGGCTCTGCCCTTGGCCGGCCAAGCCCACCGCTGGGGGGAGGAAATCTATTTTCCGGTGGAGGTGGCCTCGGATTTGGACGACACGGCCCGCACCGTGGTGAATGTGGGTGACCTTGGTTACTGGCCGCCGGGGCAGGCCTTCTGCATCTTTTTCGGCCCCACCCCCATGAGTGTTCCCGGGGAAATCCGGCCGGCTAGCGCAGTCAACCTGGTGGGACGCCTGCGCGGGGATCCTGCCTGCCTCACTGCAGTTAGAGAAGGCGACCCCATCCGGATCGAAAAAAATAACCCGGTTTTCTGAGTCCAAGTTTCGGAAAAGACGCCTTAATCGCCGGCTTTGAATAGCCGCCCATTTTCCACCTTGTAAGACCTTGATTTTTTCTCTACAATAATTATTATAGCAAATAGCTACCCTAAAGAGGGGCGGGAGGGTTCTCGCCCCTTTTTGACAACACCTTCTGTCAAGTCTGACCCAAACATGGAGGAACAATGCCAATTTATGAATTTCGCTGTCAATCCTGTGGCCGGGAATTTGAGAAACTGGTCTTCGGTAGTGATCAACAAGTGGAATGTGAGAGTTGCGGCAGCCGTCAGGTGGAAAAACTGATGAGCGCCTGCGCCGCTAAAGTGGGGTACAAATTTACCGCCGCCTCTTCCAAGAGCTCATGTAGCAGTTGCTCAGCCACTTCCTGCAGTAGTTGTAGCTAGGAGAAACGTTGGCGCGCCGAATCCGCCTGGGCACCAGAGGCAGTCCTTTGGCCCTGGCCCAAACCCGCTGGGTGCAGGAGCGGCTGGCCGCTTACTATCCGGAATACACTTTTGAGCCGGTGGTAATCAAGACCACTGGCGACAAATTGAAAGACGTCCCTTTGGCCCAGGTCGGCGGCAAAGGGCTGTTCATCAAAGAGATTGAAGAGGCTCTCTTGGCCGGCGAGGTGGACTTGGCCGTCCACAGTCTCAAAGATATGCCGGCCGAGTTGCCGGCGGGCTGCGTGTTAGGAGCAGTGCCGGCTCGGGAAGACTGGCGGGATGCCTTGGTCTCCAGCCGCTACACATCCCTCACGGAGATTCCTTTGGGCGGCCGACTCGGCACCGGCAGCCTCCGACGGCGGGTGCAAATCCTACATCGGCGTCCAGACTTGGAGGTCGTGCATCTGCGGGGCAACGTGGACACCCGCCTCAAAAAGATGAACAGCTTGGGTCTGGATGCCATCATTCTGGCTGCCGCCGGCCTCAACCGACTGGGTCTTTCTCACCTGCCTCACACCCTGTTGCCGGCCTCCGACATGCTCCCAGCCATCGGCCAGGGGGCTTTGGGGCTGGAGTTGCGAGCCAATGACCAGACCATGCAGCAACTTCTCAAGATGCTGGATGACCCCCCCAGCCGCATCGCAGTCACCGCCGAACGCGCCTTCCTTTCCCGCCTGGAAGGCGGTTGCCTGGTCCCCGTCGCGGCCTTGGGAACGGTGGCGGGCGATCAAATAACCTTGGAGGCTTTGCTCAGTGACCTTTCCGGCCAGCGTCTCCTGCGGGAGCGCCATGCCGCTCCGCTTGCTGAGGCCGCTTCTTTGGGACGCCGTCTGGCCGATCGGCTCCTGGAGCAGGGGGGCCGGGAAATCCTCTCCCAACTTTATGGCCGCCCTTTGAGCCACTGACAAAACCAGTAGTCAATAATCGGCGGTTGAGCATGCATTGATCACTGAGCAAGGAGGGTGTTATGGGGAAAACGGCGCTGATTGTGGCAGATATGTTAAATGACTTCGTCGATCCCCAGGGAGCTTTGTATGTGGGCCCCCCAGGGCGGGAAATTATCCCCTTCATCGCTGACCAAATCGAGGCCACCCGGGCCAGAGAGGGGATAGTAATCTTTGTCTGTGACACCCACGAACCGGACGATCGGGAATTCAAATACTTTGCCCCTCATGGAGTCAAAGGCACCTGGGGTGCCGAGATCATCCCTGAATTGCCAGTGAAACCGGGGGATTACCGAGTGGCCAAATCCCGTTATAGCTGCTTTTACAACACCAACCTGGAGGACATCCTCAGGCAGGAACAGGTGGAGCAGGTGGCGGTGGTAGGTGTCTGCACCTCTATCTGCGTTATGGAAACCGTGAAAGAGCTGTTTGATCGCGACCTGCCGGCCTTGGTTTACCGGCAGGGCGTGGCCGACTTTGACCCGGCGGCACACGAGTTTGCCCTCAAACATATGGCCCGCGTCTTCGGAGCCAAAATAATCTGAAGCAGTTTCCTTGCGATATCAAATTGATAAACTTTTTTAACCACCAATGATCATGGCAGCCCAACGAACTGAAAAATGTAAACGGCCACCAGTAACCCTCAGATCCGCCAACACCATAGCGCCGGCGGACAAGATCGGCCCGATCTTGCAAATCTTGGATCAGTACTATCCTACTGCCCACTGCACCCTGGATTTCACCAACCCCCTCGAGCTTCTGGTGGCTACCGTACTCTCCGCCCAGTGCACCGACGCCCGGGTCAATCAGGTTACTCCGGCCCTTTTTCGCAAGTATCCTTCTGCTGCTCACTATGCCAGGGCGTCATTGGAGGAGTTGGAAAAAGACATCTACGCCACCGGGTTTTTTCGTCAAAAGGCCAAGAGTATTCAAGGCATTTGCCAAGTCCTGGTGGCGCAGTATAGGGGGGAGGTGCCGGCCTCTCTGCAGGAGCTGGTGAAGCTGCCAGGCATCGGCCGCAAGACCGCCAATGTCATTTTAGGCAATGCCTTCGGCATCCCCGGCATTATGGTGGATACTCACCTGGGACGGGTAGCCCAGCGTCTCGGCCTGACCAAAGAGCGAGACCCGGTGAAAATCGAGTTCGACCTGATGCCCCTGGTTCCCCCGGAGCGCTGGACTAAATTTTCTCATCAGCTGATCTGGCATGGCCGCCAGATTTGCGCGGCCAGAAAACCCAGGTGCCTGGACTGCCCCCTTTTTCCCTATTGCGATTTTGTCTCCCTCGCCACCTGAAATGCCCATTGACATAACGGGCAAATGATGGCATAAGACTGACAAACATCCAAGGGGGACCGCCATGACGACAAAAGGCTGGCAGGTAAAAGTAGGGGGGCTTTTACTGGCGTTACTTCTTACCGCGGGGTGTGTGGAGACGGTGCTTTTGTCAGCCGGAGCGGCAGCCGCTCTGGGCAGTTACAAATGGATAGAAGGCACCATGGAAAAAGATTATCCCCGTCCCATGCCGGACTGTTTCAATGCCTGTCTGGCAGCTTGCAAAAATCTAAACCTGAAGATCGCCAGTCAGGCCTACAATCCCCTGGAGAGCAAGATCGAGGCGGCTCAACCGGACGGCACCAACGTTAAAATCCACCTTATTACTCGACCGAACGCCATCACTACCATCAAGGTGCGCTTCGGCATGATGGGCAACGTGGATTATTCCGGTTACTTTCATCGTCGGGTAATGCATCATCTGGGCTTGCCGGCGGAGTAAGATGCCGTCGGGAGGCTAAGGGTAAGGAGCCAAGGGGATAATCAACCAGGACCAGCCAGTTTCTCCCGAATCTGCCGGCGCAGACGGAACATGTCCTCTCCCATCACGCAACAGGTCAGGTATTTCACCAGTCGGCTCGGATTGCGGCGTTGCATGGCCAGAAGTTGCCGCCAAAACTGCCGGCGATGGGGAGGTTTCACCCCCTGTCGCCAAACCAGCCAGCATAAACGGTAGAAATCCACCAACCTGTTGGTCACTGCCACTTTTTTCTGGTTGGTGGCGAGAGGGGTGCTTCCGCCTCTCCTCTTGGCCTGCGCTTGCCGGGTGGGACGCATGGCCAGAAAGTAGCGGTAAGCCCTAGCCAAAAAAGCGGTCGGCTCATAGAGATCTTCCCACAACTGGATATATTCTGCTAAAATCTCCGCTTCCGGCCGACTGGTCCGAAAAGCCGGCCGGTCCCAGGTCACATCGCCGGTCTGCGAAGTCTTCCCCTGGGGGGGTTCATGCAAACGCCCTTCCCTTTTAAGTCTCTCCCAGAGCCTGGTGTGCGGTAGAGGTTGCAACAGGTTGAGCATGACCAAAGGCAGATCGGCGCTCTCTACGAAAGCCCGGATGCGCCTCCCGGCCCCCGCTTTCTCGCCGTCAAACCCTAAGATAAAACTGCCCAGCACCGCCAAGCCGTTGGCGTTGATGGTGCGCAGAGATGCCATCAAAGGGTGGCGGATATTGTGGAGTTTCCGGTTTTGGAGGAGCAACTCCTCATCGGGCGTCTCGATGCCGGTGAATACAGTGCTGAAGTTGGCCTGGGTCATAAGATCGATCATTTGCAGATCATGTCCCAAGTCAATGGAGGTTTGGGTCCAAAAATAGAAGGGTTCACCATGGGCCTGCATCCAGGGTATTAACTGCTGGAGGATAGCCTGAGCATGCGTTTTATTGCTGATAAAATTGTCATCGCAGATGAAGATGCTTTTACGCCACCCCAAACGATAAAGAGCAGCCAATTCCGCCAACACCTGCCCGGCCGTTTTGTAACGGGGCCGGCGGCCATACAAACTGACAACATCGCAGAATTCACAATCATACGGACACCCCCGTGAAGTCTGGATAGACATGCCGGAGTAGTCTGCCAGGTTAAGGAGGTCGAACCTGGGAATGGGCGAGGTGGTCAGGACCGGTTTCTCGCGGCTTTCGAAGACGCCTTCCACCCTGCCCGCCTGCAAGGCTGCCAGGAGCTGCGGCATGATGTTTTCCGCCTCGCCCCTCACCAGCAAAAGACCCCCGTTCGCCAGTACTTCCTCAGGCATGGCAGTGGCATATGGACCGCCGGCCACCACGATTTTGCCCCTGTCTCTGGCTTCCCGCAGAACCGCCCAAAAACTGGCGCGCTGCACCAACATGCCAGTGAGCATGACCAGATCGGCCCAGTCCCAATCTTCCCCTCTGAGCTCTCGAATGTCTAAATCAACCACTCGCAGCTCCCATTCCCGGGGTAGGAGGGCGGCCACCGTGATCAACCCCAGGGGGGGATGATATGTCTTAGTGCCCTCGAGCCGGCAAATTTCGGGAAAGCTCCAGAAGGAGGTGGGCATTTCGGGGTTTACCAGCAAAACGCGCATGATTTTTCAGCCTGCTTGCCACCCTTCCTGATTGGTCGTCCCTTGGCAAAGAATCAACGATCTTGGGGCAGTTTTGCTGAACCCAAGGATGGAGAGGAAAGGGGTAATGGTGTCCGGACTCAAGTAACCTTCTTCCCGCTTGCCAACCGCTGGTGATGAAGTTGAGCCCGATATTTTATCTGACGTCGCCGCAACTTGACCTTGACATCGGGGAATTCCACCAGAAGGTGCTCGAACTTGTCGCAGGCTTCCAGGTCATCACATTGATAACAACCTGCCAGATGCCTTTCCATGGCACAGACCCGAATGGGACAATCTGGAAATCCTCGTCCACCTTGGCAGCCCGGGCAATCCTGTCGGGCCAGAAACCAATCCAGTGCCTTGCGAAATTCAACAAAACTGAAGCCATTCTCTTTGGGGAAACAATGCTCCCACCAATTTGAGCGAAACCGAGTCACGTATTCCCGGAGTCGAGAAACGATTTCCTGAAAGTCTCCCAGACCCAGGGGACACTCCTCACACAGACCACAATAACTTCGGCGCATGCTTTTCTCCCGAGCAATGCCTGGGGGGTGTCGCCCACCTCCCGGTCCTGGCGGGCCGTGCCCGCCCTTCATTAACTGGTTCCTGCTGCCTAACTACTTGGGTTCAACGCCTCCTCAATCTGCGCCTCTATCTCCTCCTTGCTAAAACGGCTAAGGTGAATGGCGAAGGCCGGGCAGTCAGCGACACAGATTCCGCAGCCCTGGCAAATCTCCGGCTGCACCTCGGGGCGACCGCCTGCTCCCAGGGTAATAGCGACAAAGGGACAGGCGGCAAGACAACTCAGACATCGGCGGCATTTTCCCGGCATCACCTCGGCAAAGAGGTCGCCGCTCACCAGCCGGGTTTGAAAGAGCACCGCCGCCGCCCGCATAGCCGCGGCTTGGGCTTGGGCGACGGTTTCACCCAAACTTTTGGGATAATGAGCCAAGCCGCATAAAAAAATGCCCTCCTTAGCCGTCTCCACCGGTCTCAATTTCTGGTGCGCCTCCAGGAAAAAGCCGTCCAACGTCAGGGGAAGACCCAAAAGCCGCGCTAACTCCTCGTAGCCGGCGGCGGGTGCCAGGCCCGTACTCAAAACGACCAGATCCACGCCTAAGCCCACTTCCTGCCCCAAAAGTTCATCCCAAACCTTCACCGTCAGGAAGCGCCGCCAGCCTATCTCCACCCTGGGAGGGTGCTCCGGTGTAAAAGGGATAAATACCACCCCTTTCTCTTTGGCCTGGCGGTAATAGATTTCCCGAAAGCCATAAGCTCGGACATCCCGATAAAGGACGGTGATATCCATGAGCGGATAACGTTCTTTTAACAGCATAGCATTTTTTATCGCCTCAGAACAACACAGGCGGCTGCAATAGGGGTGCTCCGGCTCCCGGGACCCAACACATTGTATCATCACCAGGCGCCGGACTTTAGACAATTCTTCGGCGCCGTTTTTCAGCCAGGATTCCAGTTCCAGTTGGGTGCAGACCCGGGGGTCCTCGCCATAGAGAAAACGACCCTGCGGCTCATAAAGGCGCGCCCCGGTGGCCACCAGGATCACCCCGTGCTCCAGGTGCCGCTCTTGAAATTCTTGGCTTCTTTGGCGTCTTGGCAGGTTATCTTCTACCTTTTCCGGCCCCCCTTCCCGCTGGCGCACCGTGGTCTGGAAGTTCCCGACATGACCGGTCAGTCTGACCGCTTCGGTCCGGAGCAACACTTCGATATTGGGATGGCCATAAACCGACTCCTGCAGTCTCTCAAGAAAGGCCTGCGGATCATCGCCTTCCAGGGTAAAATGTAGGCGGCGAGTCAATCCTCCCAGGCTCTCCTGGCGTTCCACCAGGAAGCAATGGAATCCCTGATCAGCCAAAGTGAGGGCGGCGGTCATGCCGGCCACACCTCCGCCCAAAATCAGCGCCCGGGGAGTTACTGGAAAACTGCGGCGTCGGACGGGATTCAGGACTTTGGCGCGCTGCACTGCCATGCACACCAGCGAGATGGCTTTTCTTAAAGCGGCCTCCGGCTCCTGCTGGTGCACCCAGGAGCACTGTTCCCGGATATTGGCGAAGGAGAGATACCCGGGGTTTAAGCCGGCCCCAGCCAGCACCTCCTGAAACACCGGTTCGTGAGTGCGGGGCGTGCAGGCGGCAACTACCACCCGGTTCAGTCTGTGGTCTTTGATGGCCTCGGCAAGGTGAGCGGTGGCATCCACGGAACAGGCAAAACGCGGAGACTCCACGTGCACCACATCAGGCTGACTTTGCACGGCGGCGGCCAGCTTTTGCAGATCTATGGTTTTGGCGATGTTGGTACCACAATGACAGAGAAAAACCCCGATTCGGCAGGGAGAATCCGCCGCACCGGCCTCCGGCAAAGGCAGTGGCAATCGCCACAGCCGCTGGCTGATGGCCAGCAATCGGGAGGCCGCCGCCGCCGCCGCACTGCCCATGGTTACGGCTTCGGAGATGTCCATGGGCTCCCGGCCGGCGCCACAGACAAAAATCCCGGGCCGAGAGGTGCACACCGGACTCAATGCTCCTGACCATATAAAGCCGTGCTCATTAAGGTTTACTCCCAGATTCCTGCCCCACGACGGCAGCCAGTCGGGAGGTCTAAGCCCCACCGCCAAAACGGCCATGTCAAACTGCCTTTCCCGGGGATGGCCATGAGAGTCCGCATACCTCAGACGGAGGAAACCTTCTGGGGTTGTGGTAACAGCGGTCACCCGGGAGGGAATCAATTCCACCCCACGGACCCTGGCCTCCTCCAGGTATCTTTCGTAGCCCTTTCCCTGAGCCCTGACATCCATATAGAAGAGCGTGGTTTTAAGGGGCGCCTCACTGATTTCCTGTGCCACCAGGGCCTGTTTGAGACTGGCCATGCAGCACAGCGAAGAACAATAAGGCACACCATGCAGAGGGTCCCGGGAACCGACGCATTGAATAAAGGCGAGCCGTTCCGGAGGCTGCCGATCCGACGGTTTGAGGAGCTTGCCGGCATGTGGGCCGGTGGAGCTCAACAAACGCTCAAATTCAAGGCTGGTGACCACATCCGGGTGCTCATAACCCGGGAACTGTCGGACAGCGGCCGGGCGAGCCCCCGGTGCCAGAATAATAGCCCCGACATTTTCCACCCATTGGGTGGCTGTCTGACTGAGATCAATGGCTTGCGGCTCACACACCTTAAGACAGGCCGAACAGGGCTTGCCCCGCCGGAGGCGACAATGCTCGGGAGAGAGATAAGCAGCTTGGGGGATGGCTTGGGGAAATGGGACGTGAATGGCCTTGGTTTTGGCAAGCCCCAAATTATAGGGATCAAGAATGCTCTGCGGGCAGACCCGGGTACACTCGCCGCAGGCTGAACACTTACTGATGTCAACATAACGGGGGCGTTTGTGCAGTAACACACGAAACTCCCCGGGTTCCCCCTCCACCGCCAGGACACTAGTTAGGGTCAAAAGGTCGATCAGGGGGTGCCGGGCTATCTGCAAAAGGCGCGGCGAGAGGATGCACATGGCGCAGTCATTGGTGGGGAAGGTCTTGTCCAGTTGGGCCATTATCCCCCCGATGGCGGGCCCCTCCTCCACCAGAGTGACCGGCAGACCGCCGGCCGCCACGTCCAAAGCCGCCTGCAGGGCGGCAATGCCGCCGCCCACCACCAGCACCCGGCGGCTGACGACTTTGGTCACCGGCACTAGGCGCCAAGGCTCGGAGCTAAGATTAGTGGTTCCGGTTTTCTGGTCACCCATCTTTGATCTTCGTCTAAAGCTTACTGTTTGCCTTACCGATTACTGTTGGTCCCAATTCTCCATCAATCTTTTGGCGGCCGCCTTAATCTCCAGGTCTTCCGGAGCAGAGAGAATCTCCTTGATAAGACGTCGGCGTAAGTCCTGCAGGAATTGCTCTCCCTGGGAAAGCAAGGACCGGCGGCCAGGGGTGAGATAACCGTCCCGGAGGGCGAGGTTTCTGACGCCCTGAATGATATCCAGAAACCGCACATCCTGCGGGCACTGAAAAGAGCAGCGGGCGCAGCAGAGGCAGTACCAGATGGTCGGAGAAGACAGGAGCTGTCGCCGTTGGCCAAAAAGAATCTGGCGAATGATCTGGCTGGGGCTGAAGCTCGGCTCCACTTGGCTCACGGGACAGGTGGCGGTACACACCCCGCAGGAAAAACAGCGCAGCAGGTGATCACACCCGGGTTCCTGGGCCACTTCCTCCTTGAAATGGGGGTCAGTGTCTTGAAGGCAGAGAATCTCAGCAGACATAAGGAATCTCTTTAAAACACGGTGATAGCCTTGGTTGGGCAGTGGTCGGCGCACTTGTTGCATTTTTCTGCGGCCTGAATGAGGCGGGTGCACAATTCCTGGTGGACTACCACCGCCGTGCCGTTGACGATATGGAAAACCAGGCGCCCCAGGTCCTGAGGACGAGGGCCCCGGCCCAAGCGGGCTTCCGGACAATTACCCAGGTGGTATTCGCACATAGTGACACAGATGCCACAGCCGTTGCACTTTTCCGGGTCGATGGTCATGCCCGCAGTTGGGGTCAGCGGTCCCAATAGTTCGTCTAGGGCTTCAATAAAGCCAGCATAGTCGGGTTGATGGAGGACAGGGCAGTCCTCCGGCGCCCGCTTTCGGTTCAGGAGGAGAGCGGCAAAATCAGCGCAGAGCATGCCGCACTGTTGGCAGTCAAGCCCTGGCAAAAACTCCAAGATCTCTTCCAGGCTGGGCATGGTCGAATTGACAGTGATTAGAAGATCTTTTCCGTTGCCGGTGGACGGTGGGCCATTAATAATTAACAACGCCACCACCGTCTCTGGCGAAATCTGCCGGCGGCTCCGGAGGCCGTGGTTTTTCGGCTTCGCGTGGCTTCAAACCGGTTCCCAGTTGTTCCCCATCTCGGGCTGGACCCATAGGTGCTCGGGACGAAGGCTGCGCTGCTGGCAAATCTCCTCTACCAGAGGGCCGGATGGAATCTCGGTGGCCCGGAACCAGGTGGTTTTTTTCACGTGGGACCTTACCAGGTTAAAGTTATCGATGATTATTTCACCACCTTTGATGAGGGTGCGGCACCGCCCTAAAAAGGTGCGCCATTGGCGGCGGTTCGCCTCCGGCGGCAGGTCATAAAGGGCGACATCGGCCCGGGCGCCGGGTCCGAGATGTCCCCGATCAGTAAGACCTAAAACCTGGGCTGGCATGGTCCGGGTTGCCCAGACCCACTCGGACAGTGAGTATTCCCGGAGAGCTGTGACCTTTTGCCAGTTCTGTGGCCGGGCAGACTTATCCCACAGCCAGGAGAACATGGCGGGATAGTCTGTGGACGGATCTGACGGGATGGCAGCGCCGGAAAAAGCCAATTGTTTTCCCTGGTGACGCAAGGCCAGGGAGAGGGCCTGTTCACCCTGGTCCTCCGGGCGAGCCGGGAATAAATTCAGAGGTTGGAAGAACCCGAGATCTATCAGTAAGGGGCCACGCTGGGGCTGACGTGGAGCAGCCGCCGGCAAAAGACCCATATCCGCCGTGGCGCCTTTTTCCAAGTGACCCAGGGCCGCCGCTAGCGAGGCCTCATTCTGGAGAACTGCGCCCAAGGCCGATAGGTGCAGACATCGTGGTTCAGGCAGAGGCAGGTCAATAATCTCGGGACCAGCTGCCAGGGTTATTTTGACTGATAACTCTTGGGCCAAAGCGGTTAAGAACTCCAGGGTCATTTCCGGGCGCAAGCTGCGGTGGGCATAAAAATCCTGGCGATAGCGCACAAAAGGCTCCCGCACGCTGAGGTGTAAGGCTCGTGTCTGGTGCAGCAAAAAGAGGAGTGCTTCTCCCACCTCCCTTCGGCGGTCAGGAGACTTCAACCAGAGATCCAGCTCCCGCAGATTTACCACCAGTGAGGCCGATGTATCCACTAGGGGGAGAGCCGCCAATTCCCGGTGGACATAGTTGGCCGTGTTTAAGGTCAGAAAAGGTTCATGGATATGGGTATATCCCAGGGCGGCATAGGCATTCCCTTGTTCCTGCGGAGTCGGCGCATTTTCCCACAGACGCAGGTAATGCAGACCATAGGAAGCCACCTGACCGTGTAAATCAATCCCGCCGGCCACTACCACTTGTCCGTGGGCGTTGATGACCCGGTCCACCTGGGAGAGCTGAGAAACCAGGCGATCCTGGTCAATATAAAGGTCCTGCTCCACCCCTTCCCAGCCGTTGGCCGGGTCAAACAGACGGCCGCCGGAAATCTTGAGTCGCATAAGTTGGTTAGCAAACCCGGCCTGGTCTTATGCCGTGACAGCAGAGGCTCGCAGAATAATAATATCCTGCGTCGGGACGTTGGGAAATTGGTCCCGCTGGGTGGTGGGTATCCAGGTCATCTTATCCACTACGCTCATGCCCTCGATGACGGCGCCGAACACCGGGTAGCCGAATTCCTGCGGTGCCGGGCCGTGATGATCCAGATTGGGATTGTCCACAATATTGATGAAAAATTGCGCCGCGGCGCTGTCTATGGGGTAGGCCCGGGCCATGGCCACTGTGCCACGTTCGTTTTTCAGGCCGTTATCTGCTTCATTTTTGATAGGCGGATGAGTGGGTTGGCGATACACCATGCCCGGCTCGAAACCGCCGGTCTGGACCATAGCATTGGAGATGACCCGGTGGAAGATGAGGCCATCATAAAACCCTTCCCGGACATAAGTCAGAAAATTGGCTACTGTTATCGGGGCTCTGTCCGGCCACAATTCTATGGTGATGTCTCCCATATTGGTCTCAAGCTTGACGAGGGGGTTGCTGGCTGCGTCTTTGCTCACGATGTTCTCCTCAGGGTATTATGAACTCTGGTACATGAAGGGTCGCTCTTATGATATAGCATACCATAAAAAGACTGGCCAATTGGTCTTTTTGCTCAAAAAAAGGAGCAGGTGGTCTTTCGGCTTAAAGGTTTCGGGATTTATCAAGTGGGGCAAGCAAGACCGGCGTCGGTGAATTTCTAAGGCAACAAGGCCTTGGGGGACTCTCGCCGAAGGCAACCTCAGGGAATGGTGGGCCGGGGGTTCGTTAGAAAATGCACCGAAAAGTTTCATGGTTATGGTTTTCTTGGCTTACTGGGCGAAGTTAGGAAATTATTACAAAAAAAGTCGCAGATCACTCAAGACCTGGTGGTCAGGGGGGAGGTCGGTAGGGAGGATTTGTCTGAGCGGGAGGGGGAGGCCGTCTAGGCGGTAGGCGACATCGTTGGTTTCCACGCCGGTGAGGGCCACCGGCAAGACTACTTCAGCTTGGGTGCTGGTTTGGTTGGCAAAGGGGCTCAGGAGCACCAGGGGCACTTGGCGGGCCAGCAGGTGCTGGCGTGTTGCCTCGGGTAGATGCCACCAAAGGTCGGCGCCAGCCACCAGGATGGCGTCCACTTCCTGGAAATTTACCACCGAGGTGTGGATTGCCAGGCTACCGCCGGCGAAGTCCGGGGCCCCCACCTCACCCAGGTGGCGCAGGAGAAGATGATAAAGACCGGCGGAGTTGAAGTCACCACTCAGAGGCAGGATGGCCAAGGGTTTTTCCTGACGGAGATGGGCGGCCAGTTCTCCCAAGCGGTCAAAAATTTCGACCGCTGGGCCATAGCCCACCCCTCGGCCACAGATAATCACGGCGTAGGAAGCGGCGGTCAAAAAATCAGCCAGTCGTCTGGCGCCCTTAATCCTCTGCGCAGGCTCAGGCGCCCCTGTAAGTCTGCCAATAACTTGCTGAATTAACAATAAATCCTGGCCCGGGGTGATTTCCACAAAGAGGTGACAGAAACTGGCCAGTTCCGAGCGAAAAATATCCACTGCGGCTAATTGTCGATCTTCCAGGCCACGTTCGGTGAAGCGGCCGCGGGCGAATGCCGAGTAGCGTACCAGGTGCCGGGGAGCCGAGTGCAGGGGGTTGGCCCCCCAGAAAAGGATGGCATCGGCTTGGTCACGGATGATATCCAGGGGGGCCAGAAACAGGCCGTATTTTTTAACACTCTGGTAATAGGGAACCATGAGGGGCAAATCAGCCGGTTCCAAGCGAGCGCTTAAAGCCTGGGCCAGCTTGAGTGCGGCCTCCTGGGCTGTGCAGCCGACATTGGTGAAGCCGTAGAGAAGGGGGCGCCTGGCCCGGGTCAGGATAACGGCGGCTTGGCCTAAAGCCTCTTCATAGGTAACATCGGTTAGGCGCCCTTGTCGTCGGAGCTGGGGGGACCTCAGACGGCAGCGCTGTTTGGTGGCATGAAATTTCTTGCCGTTGAAAAACCGGTTTACTCCCCAGCGGCACACATTGGCCACCTCGACCACTTCTCCGCCGTTGATGGTGATATCCAGATCATCGCACAAACACCCGCAACCGGAGCAGACCATAGATTCTGTTATCACGTCAGCATTCTCTTCCCACCTGAGACGACAGTGGCTAGCCTACTTACTGAAAGTTATGGAGTCGAGGAGGCTCTGCCACGTCGCCCGGTGCTGATCGAACTGGCGAGGGTCGGCGTGGCCGCCGACCTGATCACCAGATAATCTTAGACTAAGTGGGAACATTCCCGGAAGGGATATCGACTCGGCTAACCGCAGAGGCGCGATCACCGCCGAGTAGTCCGCAAAGCTTTCGCCCAGAGCAAGTGATGGAATGGTGGTAAGCCACTTTGGCCAACAAGACCTCTGAATCTCATTATTTTAGGAAGACAGCATCCGAAACGATCTGGGCAACAGCCCACCAAGAATAGAATTATGGTGAACACTATTTCAACCGTTTAAGACCACCCATATAACTCCTTAATTTCTCAGGGATAATGACTGACCCGTCCGCCTGTTGATAATTTTCCAAAATTGCCACCATGGTACGCCCCACCGCCAAGCCGGAGCCATTTAAAGTGTGCACCAGTTCAATGCCACTGGTGCCGGCGCGTTTGAAGCGGATGTTGGCGCGACGGGCCTGGTAGTCGGTAAAATTGCTGCACGACGAGATTTCCCGATAAAGGTTCTGGCCGGGCAGCCAGACTTCGAGGTCATAGGTCTTGGCCGCCGCGAACCCCAGGTCCCCAGTGCACAGTACCACCACCTGATAGGGGAGGCCCAACTCCTGCAGGACCGCCTCGGCGTCGGCCACCAGTTTTTCCAGTTCTTTCCAGGAGGTTTCCGGGGTAGTGAACTTCACCAGCTCCACCTTGTCAAATTGATGCTGGCGGATCAATCCCCGCACATCCTTGCCGTAGGAGCCGGCCTCCGAACGAAAACAGGGAGTGTAGGCCGTGTAGTATAAGGGGAGGTCCTTTTCCGCCAGTATCTCTTCCCGGTGGATGTTGGTGACCGGCACCTCAGCGGTGGGGACCAGATAGTAGTCCCAGTTTTCCAGCTTAAAAAGGTCCTCTCGGAATTTGGGGAGCTGGCCGGTGCCGGTCATGGCCGCCGCATTAGTCATAAAAGGGGGGAGAACTTCCGTATAGCCGTGCTGCCGGGTGTGCAAGTCCAGCATGAAGTTGATTAGGGCCCGCTCCATCAAGGCCCCCGCTCCCCGGAGGAGGGCGAAGCGGGCCCCGGTAATCTTGGCGGCCCGCTCAAAATCCAAAATCCCCAAATCCTCCCCGATCTCCCAATGCGGGCGGGGTTCAAAACCAAAGCGGGGGGGCTCTCCCCAACGCCGCACCACCACATTGTCGTCACTTGAGGCCCCGAGGGGGACACTCTCATGAGGCAGATTCGGCAGGTTCAGGAGAAACTCCCGCACCCGGAAATCCGTTTCCCGCACTTGGTCTTCTTGTCCTTTAATCTCCTGATTGATTTCTCTGACCCGGGCCATTAACAGCTCGAGGTCGGCCGCCGGGGCCTTGGCCTTTTTCATCCGACCCACCTCTGCTGACAGGCGGTTGCGTTCATGGCGCCGCTTCTCCAGCTCGGAGAGCAGCCGGCGGCGTTCGGCCTCCTGCTCCTTGAATTCTTCCAGAGCCAACTCCAGGCCCCGGTGGTTTAAGGCCTCCTCCACTTTCGCCAGGTTATCCCGCACAAATCGCAGATCCAACATGAAGAATACCTCTTAGACGCCGTAGTACTTCTGATTCTCCTCCAACAATTTTACCAGCCCGTCCGCATCCTTCTTCTGTATCAGGTCCAGGATTTGGGCCACAGATTGTTCAAAGGCCGCGAGGGTCCTCAGGTTCGCCTGGTTCTGCAATTGAATGCAAGCGTAGAGGGAGGCGTCCTGGCTGAGCAAATGTCGGGTCAGACGATGCAGGTTCTGAAAAGTAGGCGTGGCGTACTCATCCAATTTGTCCGGATTAACCCCCACCCGACGAATGGCCATGCCCAAGGCAATGAGCATGAAGTGGGTCACCCCTTGCACAAAAGACATGAGGCAATCATGCTCTTCCGCCGAGGTTACCTTCACCTTGGCATCCGCCTGAATTAAAAGGTTTTTGAGCCAATTAAACCAGCGGTCTCCCCGGCCGGGACAAAGTGCCATGACGCGCCCGATGATGTTGGGTTCTTTGGGGCCGAATAAAGGATGGGTGCCCACCACCTCTCCCGGAAAGGCGGCCATCATCGCCGCCATGGGGCCTTGCTTCACCGAGGTCAGGTCCATCAGGGCACCATCGGGTTTGAGATGCGGGGCCACTCGGCGCGCCACCT
>DYLF01000042.1 GCA_020722205.1 Desulfobacca acetoxidans | reverse complement strand
ACCGGCAGGAGTAAGAGAGGGCGGCGGGGGAGCGGGGGCACTGGTAGATTAGAAAAGGGACTGCGGGTTAGAGGAGAAAAGGCTGACGATGGTTTCAGGGTATTTAATTCAGCGAAGTTAGGAGAAGAGCGGCGAGGAGAGTTGAAAAAATCTTAGGAAAGGCGGGTACCCAGAGGTCTGATATTATGAGCATATTTGATAGGTATTTTGAATACTTATTTGGTGCCGAAGGCGGGATTTGAACCCGCACGGGTCTCCCCACCACCCCCTCAAGATGGCGTGTCTACCAGGTTCCACCACTTCGGCGTTGTTGTTTTTAGGTTTTCCGAGGGTCAGCAAGCAAGGCTCTCAATTAGCGGACCTTCGCCGGGTCTACTTTTTGGGGCTGGGCGCCGGGGGTGACGTCGGTTTGTCAGCCCGGGCCGGCGGTTTAGGGGTCTGAGCCGGGGCCGCCTCCTGGGTAGCGGGCCGGTCTTGGAGGCCTTTCATGATGGAGGTATCCTTTTTTTGGCCCAGGAAAGTCAGCCCCAGGGAGGTAAACATAAAGATAATGGCCGCGGCGGCGGTGAGTTTGGCCAGAAAGGGGGCGGCGCCGGTACTGCCGAACACCGTCTGGCTGGAGCCACCGAAGGCGGCGCCGATACCGGCGCCTTTGCCGTGCTGGAGGAGCACAATGAAAACCAGGGCCAAACAGACGATAATATGAATGATCACCAGGATGGTTGTCATAGATTAAATATAAATGAGAGGTGGTGGATTGGCAAGGGTCAAGAGGCAGGTTTTTCTGAGGTAGTTTTGAAATAATCAGTTTGGTGGTCCAGGCGGCGGAGAGGGCAGGCCTAGCCGGCACCTCTTTCCCAGGGGGGAAAGAGGTGAAAGGGCCGGCAGGAGTGCGCCAGTTATGGGCCGGCGGCGGCGATGATTTTCAGGAAGGCGTCAGCCTTGAGGGAGGCGCCGCCCACCAGGGCGCCGTTGATGTCCGGTTCTTGGAGAAGACTGGCGGCATTGTCGGGGGTGACGCTGCCGCCATAAAGGATGCGGATATCGGCCCGGCCGAGGATCTGCGGCAGGAGACCGCGGATGTAATAGTGGACTTCCTGTGCCTGTGCTGGGGTAGCGGTTTGTCCGGTGCCGATGGCCCAGACCGGCTCGTAGGCGATGACGAGATGGTCGGCGGCCTCAGGGGGGAGGCCGTCCAGGCCCTCCCGGAGCTGTTCGGCCACGCGCTTTAGAGTCAAGCCCGTCTGGCGGGCTTTCAAGGTTTCGCCCACACAGAGGATGGGGTCAAGACCGGCAGCGAGGACAGCCTTGACCTTGCGGTTCACCATCTCGTTGGTTTCCCCGAAGTGCTGGCGCCGTTCGGAGTGGCCGACGATGACGTAGCAGCAGCCCAGGTCTTTAAGCATCAGGGGGGAGATGGCGCCGGTGAAGGGGCCCTGTTTTTCCCAGAAGGCATCCTGAGCGGCCAGCCGGAGAGGGGAGCCGGAGATGACGGTGGCCACGGCGTCGAGGGCGGTGAAAGGGGGGGCCAGGACCACTTCGGCCTGAAGGTTTTCTGTCAGACCCTGGCGGATGTCGTGCGCCAAGGCGCGGGCTTCGGGCAGAGTCTTGTGCATTTTCCAGTTGCCGGCAATGAGGGGTCTAATTGGGGCGGACATTTTTTTTCTTTTTGCTCCCTCTTTCCAGGGCGATTACGCCCGGCAGTTTTTTCCCTTCGAGGAGTTCCAGGAAGGCCCCGCCGCCGGTGGAGACGTAGGAGAATTTTTGAAATTCACCGGCCTTGTGGATGGCCACGTCGGTGTCGCCGCCGCCGACGATGGTGAGGGCGTAGGAGTCTGCCACCTTGTGCACCAAGGCCAAGGTGCCGCGGCTGAAGGCATCGTATTCAAAGGCCCCCATGGGTCCGTTCCAGATGATGGTTTTGGCGTTTTGCAGGGCCTCGCCGAAGAGGGTCACGGTGGCCGGGCCGATATCCACAATGACCCACCCTGGTGGGACTTCCTGCACCGGGACGATCTTGGTTTCAGCGCGTTGGGCCAGTTTGTCGGCGACCACCACGTCGACCGGCAGATAGAACTTGACACCTTTTGTCAGGGCAGCGGCCATGAGTTCCTGGGCGGTGTCAATGAGGCTGTCGTCCACCAGGGATTGCCCGACGTCAAAGCCTTTGGCCTTGAGGAAGGTATTGGCCATGGCGCCGCCGACGACCATCTTGTCCACATGGTTTAGGAGATTGAGCAAGGCTGCCAATTTACCGGAGATTTTGGCACCCCCGATGATAGCCACCAAGGGGCGGGCCGGGTCTTCCATACTCTTGTGGAAGTAGTGGATTTCGTCCCGCATGAGAAAACCGGCGACAGAAAGGGGGGCAAATTGAGTGACTGCGTCCACTGAGGCATGGGCCCGGTGGGCCACGGCGAAGGCATCATTGACGTAAACATCGACCCCTTTCATGAGTTCTTTGGCAAAATTCAAGTCGTTTTTCTGCTCTTCTTTGTGGAATCGCAGATTTTCCAGGAGCAGCACATCTCCGGGTTTCATTTCCGCCTTGAGTTGGTCAACCTGCGGACCGATGCAGTCAGGGGCCAGTTGGACTTTGCGGTGCAGTCGGTAGGCCAGGCGACGGGCGACCGGGGCCATGGAAAACTCCTCTATCTTTTGGCCGTCCGGGCGTCCGAGGTGAGAGGCCAGGATCACTTTGGCGTCGCCTTCCAGGCAATAATTAACCGTGGGGAGGATGGCCCGGATGCGGGTATCATCGGTGATATTGCGATTGCGATCCAAGGGGACATTCAGATCCACCCGGATAAATAAGGTCTTGCCTTTAATATCAATCTCATCGATAAACTTCACTTTGACCTCCTTGGGTGGTTCAACCCGTCAGGCGGCCGATAAAGACGGCCAGATCCAGCATCCGATGCGAGAAGCCCATTTCGTTATCATACCAGGCCATGACCTTGACCAGGTTGCCGGCCATGACATTGGTGAGTTCGGCATCGACGATGGAAGAATAGGGGGAGCCGTTGTAGTCGATGGAGACGAGGGGTTCGGTGGCGACCTGGAGCACTCCCTGCAAGGGGCCTTGGGCCGCAGCTCTGAAGGCCTGATTGACTTCTTCTTTGGTGGCGGCGGTTTTGATGGTGGCAGTAAAATCGACAATGGAGACGTTGGCCGTGGGCACCCGGATGGCCAGTCCGTCGAGTTTGCCGGAAAGTTCCGGGATAACCTCGGTAACAGCCCGGGCGGCGCCGGTGGAGGTGGGGACCATGGAGAGGGCGGCGGCCCGGGCGCGGCGGAGATCGCTGTGGGAGCCGTCCAGCAGGCGCTGGTCCATGGTGTAGGAATGGACGGTGGTCATGAGGCCACAGGCCACGCCGAAGTTCTCATGCAGCACCTTGACGACGGGGGCCAGGCAGTTGGTGGTGCAGGAGGCATTGGAGACGATGAAGTGGCGGGCGGGGTCAAAGGTGGTGTGATTGACGCCATAGACAAAGGTGGCATCGATCTTTTTGCCGGGGGCGGACAGCACCACCCGTTTGGCACCGGCCCGGAGGTGTCCTTCGATGCTGGCGCGATCCCGAAAGGCGCCGGTGGATTCGAGGACGATATCCACTCCCAGCTCAGCCCAGGGCAAATTATCGGGGGCATCGTCAATCCGGCTGGTATGGACTTTTTTGCCGTTGATGACCAGGTGGTCAGGGTAGGCCTCGACGGTGCCGGGGAAGGGGCCATGAACGGAGTCATGGCGCAGCAGGTGGGCCTGCACCTGATTATCCCCGCGGCTGTTGAGAGCTACCAGTTCCACATCTTTGACTTCGGTGGCGATGATTCTGGCCAGACAGCGACCGATGCGACCGAAGCCATTAATCGCGACCCGAATAGGCATGGCACCCCTCCAATGAATAGTGATCAGTGACCAGTAACCGGTTATCAGGACCCCGTAGTTAATGGTCAGGAAGCAGGGAGAAATAGAGATAACCTGGCCTCATGTTAATAAGTGTTGGCAGGCACGTCAATATTTTTCAGTTTATCAGGTTGTTTTTTTGAAGTGCACGAGCGCCAGCGGAATTGAGAAGGGAATATTTTGGCTGGTGGCAAACAGTCGGGTGCCGGCAGCAAGACGAGTCTTCTTCAGGCCCGGCAGGGGGTACAGCCACCTTATTTTCTTTAGAATTTTTTTGCTTTATAATAAATTGAAGGAAGATCTTGATTCGCGGCTGGCGCTGCAACAGGCAGCAATCTTTGCCGTTGTGCTCACATTATAATAGGAACCATGAAAAAAACGACCTTTAGAATCAGGCAACGGATTATCCAGGCCTTTCTGTTTTGCGTTCTGGCGGTGCTTATTTTCGCCGGCTTGAGCTTTGAGACCCACCGGGAGATCGGGCGCCACCTCCGACTGGTGGAACTGGCGGATGATCTGTTGAACAACATCCTGGAGATTCGCCGGTTCGAAAAAAATCTCTTCCTATATCATCAGGCCGACAGCTTGACGGAAGTGAGGGCCTATATCGACCGAGTGCACGAGATTTGTTGCAGCCATGAGCAGGAAATCCTGGGATTAAGGGAGGTAGCGCAACAGTCGAATTTTCATGGCATTCTAAAGAAATATCAGGAGACTCTTGGGCAAATAGAAGCAATATTTCATGATACCACGAGGGCAGGAGGGGCTCTCAACTTTTCTCCCCTGGATGAAACCTTACGCAATCTGGGGCAGGAGTTGTTGAGTCTGGCAAGCCGTTGGGCCAAGCAGGAACGCCTGGCCATCGACCGGCTTTATTTAAGAGCCATGTATCTTTTTGTGATTTCCGTGGTGGTATTTGTCATCCTGGGAATCCTGGTGGCCTGGTATATCTCCCGGTTGTTGGTCCGGCCTTTGTTTCAGATGCAACAGTACATGGAGAAAATCGCCCATGGCGATTTTAACCCCATTCCCGAGTCGGAATGTCGTTCCCAGGAGTTTTTCACCCTGTTTAAAGCCTTCAACCGGATGATCAGAGAACTGGAGCATCACCAGGAGCAGGTGATTCAGTCCGGGAAAATTGCGGCGATTGGCACGTTGACTTCCGGGGTGGCTCATGAATTGAACAATCCCATCAACAACATCGTCCTCACGGCCGAGGCTATGAAGGAGGATTTTCCCAAATTGTCCCAGGAAGAATCCATGGAAATGATCCATGATATTCTGGTGCAGTCTCAGAGAGCCTCGGAGATTGTCAAAAATTTGCTGGATTTCTCCCGGTCGGAAAGGCCGGAGATGGAACCCACGGACATCGTCAATGTCATCCGGGATAGTGTGAAGTTGGTGCACAACCAGTTATTGTTAAGCGGGGTAGAGCTGGAGCAAAACATACCCCCGGGGCTGCCCCCTGTTTACGGCGACGCCAGGACCCTGCAACAAGTCTTTCTGAACCTGTTTATCAATGCCATTCAAGCCATGAAAGGGGGAGGCACCTTGACCATCCGAGTGCATCCTCTGCAAGACGGGGGTCAGCTAAAGATCGAGGTGGTTGATAGCGGCATAGGAATTTCTCCAGAAGATTTGCCGCACATCTTCGAACCATTTTTCACTACCAAAAAGGTGGGGCGGGGCACCGGCCTTGGACTTTCGGTGTCCTATGGGATCATTCAAAAGCACGGGGGCCACATGGAGGTGCACAGTCAAAGAAACCGCGGCACCACTCTTACCATTTATCTTCCCGTAATGAAGGAAGAAAAGGCGGCAGAGTGGATCACTTAAGAGGCAGCCATGCGCGTGGCAGTGGTGGATGACGAGTTAATTGTCCAGAAAAGGCTCAAGCAAGCCCTGGTCAAAGAGGGTCACGTGGTATCGACTTTCGCCTCGGGGGAAGAATTCCTCAGAGACCTGGATGGTTCTTCTTTTGACCTGGTTTTGCTGGACGTGGTGCTCCCCGGCATCGACGGCCTGGAGACTCTCAGACGTCTGAAGGCGAAGGCGGTGGACAGCGAGGTGATTCTGATCACCGGGCATGCTTCTCTGGATGCCGCCATTGAAGCGGTGAAACTGGGAGCCTTTCACTATCTGGCCAAGCCTTTGAAGTTGGAAGCAGTGCGCCACCTATCCCAGAGAGCCTTGGAACACAAGTTCCTGTTGGAAGAAAACCGCCATCTCAAGGCCCGGCTGGCGCCGGGCGGCGCCTGGGGGGAGATGATTGGCGTCAGCCCCAAGATGAAGGAGGTGTTTGCCCTCATCCGCAAGGTGGCGCCCCTGGATTGCAACGTCCTGATTCAGGGGGAAAGCGGCACCGGCAAGGAACTGGTGGCCGGTACCATACATCGGGAAAGCCCAAGGAGGGAGAAGCCTTTTGTGGCTTTCAGTTGTGCCGGCTTCACAGAAGAATTGATTGCCAGCGAGCTCTTTGGCTACGAACGAGGGGCCTTTACCGGGGCTGTGGCTACCAAAATCGGCATCCTGGAGACCGCCCATCGGGGGACGGTGTTCATGGACGAAATCGGCGACATGCCCGCCGCCATGCAGGCCAAGCTCCTGAGAGTCATCCAGGAGAGGCAGATTATGCGGGTCGGCGGCAATCGTCCCATGCAACTGGACCTGCGTTTCATCGCAGCCTCCAACAAGGATTTAAAACAGGAGGTGCAGGAAGGCCGGTTCCGGGAAGACCTGTATTACCGTCTGAACGTGGTGACCATTAATTTACCGCCCTTACGGGAGCGCCAGGAGGATATTGCTCTCTTGAGCAAATATTTTCTCAGCAAGTACCGCCGGAAATTCTCCAAGAAAGTGCGCGGGCTGGCGCCAGAGGTACGGAATTTGCTGAGGTCTTATCCCTATCCGGGCAATGTCCGGGAGTTGGAAAACATTATCGAAAGGGCCGTGGCGTTAACCGAGGGGGAAATTTTGACCCCCCAGGATCTCCCGGCAGATTTACGCAATTACGCCGTAACCCCGTATCGCACCTGGGTCACCTTGGAGGAGCAGGAGCGCGACTACATCCGCCAGGCGCTGGAATATACGCGGTACCATATCGGCCATACTGCCCGCCTCCTGGCCTTACCGCGCACCACCCTATGGCGCAAAATGAAAAAGTACGGCCTGGAAGAGCGCTCCTGAAACCGGCCGGATAAGTTGGTGGCTCAGAAGAACAGTGGTATCGTGGTTCATAATGGAACAGACTTAACTCGGCCATTTTCCAAGCTTTCTGGAATAAGTCCTGCTTTCTTGCCTTCATATCCTTTCAAAATGAAACATCCTTGCCTGGGATTATCAGCCTCTCTATTAATAATTAGCTAAATTTATTAGTTATTTACTCTTGGCCCGCATTACGCATAGGTGGTACTAATAAAGACCGCGTGAAGACCACCATGGGCAAACGGGTTTTGGTAGCCGTGGATCTGGAAGCGCCGGTATCGGGGGCAATCACCTACGCCCGAGAGTTGACGGCGCGCCTGGGCGCAACGCTATTGCTTCTGGGGGTAGCTGGCCAGCCTGCCAATCACCTCCCCCAAGAAAGCGGTGCGGTTTCTTCGGTAGAGTTGGGAGACCGGCTCTGGCGGCGATGGGAAGAAACTGTCTTACAATGCCACCAGGAGCGCCTGGAGGTGGAAATTTTTATCGTGGTGGGCCGGTTTTGGGAAGAGGTAGGACGTTTTCTGGGGGCGCAGCCAGGCATTCAGTTTCTGGTGGTCGGGATCCCCAGGGCTTCCCCGGTGAAGGACTGGGGAGTGGTGGAATTTGCTCTGAAAAGCCTGAAACGCCAATTTTCCGGGGAAATCCTGGTGGTCCGGGAGCACGATCCAGGTCTCGAGGGGGACTGACCTGAACCAGCTAAAGGGGAGGTAAACCTGAGGATGTGGAGCCTGTACATGCCCATTGCGGGCAACAGTATCAATGTTTTCCTGCTTTTCGGACTGGGTGGGGTGGTGGGTTTTCTATCCGGCCTTTTCGGAGTGGGCGGTGGTTTTCTCATGACCCCGCTTTTAATTATGGTTGGCATTCCTTCGACCGTAGCGGCGGCCAGCGATTCCAACCAGATAGTGGCGGCCTCCACCTCCGGCACCTACGCTCATTATCGAATGGGCAACGTGGATTTCAAGATGGGGATTTTGCTCCTCATCGGCGGCGTCGTCGGCGGCACCCTGGGGGTGCAAATCATCAAGGTGCTGCGCGCTTTAGGGAACGCCGATTTTGTCATCAAGATCACCTATGTGGTCATGCTGGGGGTGGTGGGCTTTTACATGTTCATCGAGAGCCTGCAAGCTCTCCGGCGGAAGGAAGGTGCACCCCCGCCGGCAACCAGGGTAGAACCGGGCCAGCCTTCGCGCTATGCCAGGATGATCCAGGCTCTCCCCTGGCAGATGAAATTTCCCAAGTCAGGGGTGACCTTTTCGGCCCTCTTACCCCTCATCCTGGGGGTTCTGGTAGGCATTCTGGCGGCCATTATGGGAGTGGGCGGCGGATTCATCATGGTGCCGGTCATGGTCTATATGCTCCGGATGCCCATGCATGTGGTGGTGGGCACCAGCCTCTTCCAGATCCTGTTCACCTGCATCAACGTCACCTTCATGCAGGCCATTTCCAACCACACCGTGGACATCGTCCTGGCCGTCATCCTCCTGGTGGGTTCCACCCTGGGAGCCCAGATCGGCGCCAGGTTCAGCCGGCGGCTGAAGGCTGACCAGCTTAAGATCCTGCTGGCCTGCATTGTCCTGGTGGTCATGGGCCAGATTTTGCTAAGTCTACTCCTGACGCCCAGTCTCCTCCTGGACTACAAAGGAGGGCACTGAGATGTCAAAGCAGCAACGGTTTGCCATCCTGGCCGTGGTGGTTTTGGGAGTACTTATATTCATCCCGGCCGTTCTGGCGGGCAGTTCTTCTACCGGACTGACATTGTCTCCCCCGGTTATAGAGATGGGGACATTTTTCAAAGGCGCCCGGTTAACAGTGATAGCGGATATCCCCCCTAAAACGCAAACAGTTATGGAAGTGGTGGGATGTGAGGCCAACGAGCATCTGATGCGCAAAGGGCGGCGGGGCGGATTGTATCTGAATGTGGGCGAGCTCGAGGTCTGGGGGGTTCCTAAAGTGTACCTGGTCATGAGCAGCGAAGCTGGACTGTTGACCGGCCGAGGAGCTGAATATCCCTGGGGGTTAGAAGCCTTGCGGAAAAAATTAAATATGAAGGGCGACATCGCTTCTGGGGAAAAGGAACAACTTTCCCGGGATTTTATCCGACTCAAGGAGAGCGAGGGGCTGTATGCCACACTTCCGGGCGCCATCAAAATGTCTACGGGCGCCGCCGGGGTGACTCAAATCCAGGGCAGCTTTTCGCTGCCGGCGAAGATCCCTCCGGGAACCTACACGGTGCGCCTGGTGGTCCTGCAGGAAGGTGAGGTCAAGGAGGTCCGGCAGGCCCAATTTGAGGTCAAGATGGTGGGATTCCCAGCTTTTCTGGCCCAGCTGGCGTATGACCAGGCTGTCATTTACGGTCTAGTAGCCATAGTCATCGCGATCCTGGCAGGAGCCCTCATGGGGTTTTTATTTAAAGGGGGGGGAACATTGAGCCGCCCCTGTTGAAGAAAATAAGGTGTGTCATATGGTGTTTGACGGTTATTGTTTAAAAATTTAAAATATTAACAACTCACTAGGAGAGGGTGGAATTTTTGGAGCTGCAAAAGGGGCCCCCTTGTTTGATCATCTCCGACACTTCTGGGAAAAAGTCTTCAAGCCTAAGCCTGAGCTGATGGCCTTCCCGGAGGTCTTCGACCACTTCCAGGCGCTGCTCAAGGACCACCAAACAGCGATGGAAATGATAGCCGACCTGGCCGAGAAATCCGGCGGCGACTACATTTTTGACCGGAAGTACCTGGTGGATGCGCTCCATGAGATTAAGGCTTTATTGCTCAAGATTGTGAAAGGCTTGAACTTCATTACCGGCAACCGCTGCCCGGACCTTTATCCCACCCTGGACCGCATTTTCATGCCCCTGGAAGCGGAACTGAGGGGACGCCTCAGTCTGTCTGAGGAGATGCCCCTGGTGGCCTCTTTGGACGCGCTACCCCTGGACAAGCCGGAGCTTACCGGCGGCAAGGCCAATACTCTGGCCGAGGTCAGACGCCGCTTGCATCTGCCGGTGCCCAACGGCTTCGTCATCACCACCCGGGCTTACCGGCGTTTCCTGGAATGCAATCAGTTGGAAGACCGCCTCGCCACCGTGTTGGAGTCCTGGTCTGCCGGGCGCCTGGGTGACCGTCAGGCTTCCCGCCAGATTCAATACAGCATCCTGGCAAGCGTGGTCTGCCCGGACGTGGCCCGGGTTGTCAAGCGCCAGCTAGAGAGCAGTCTTGAGAATTGGGCCGTACGCAGCAGCGCCTATGGCGAAGGCGGGGATTTGACCTTTGCCGGCCTGCACGAGAGTTTTCTCAATGTGCCGGCCTCAGACCTGCTGGAGACTTATAAGAAAGTATTGGCCAGTTTGTACAGCCCCGAAGCTTTGAGTTACCGCCGTCAGATGGGTATGCTGGGGGAAGAAGCAGCCATGGCAGTGCTTTGCCAGGCCATGGTGAACAGCCTGGTCAGTGGCGTGGTGCATACCCTTAATCTTGAAGAGCCTGCCTCCGACAACCTGGTCATATATGCCTCACCAGGCCTGGGGCGCACCGTGGTGGAAGGCAGAGCCAACATCGATCGCTTTGTGGTGGCACGATCGCCCTCCCATGCAATACAACATATTGAGGTTGCCAGTAAAGAGACCTTGATCAGGGCGGCTGCGGCCGAAGGGGAAAAAGAGGCAGCGATATCACTTGAAGAGCGTGATAAACCATGCATTTCCGAGGACGATCTTCAGACCCTGGCAAGCTGGGCCCTTACTTTGGAAAGATACTTCAAAAGGCCCCAGGAAATTGAATGGGCTCAAGATTCAAAGGGCCAGATTTGGATCCTGCAGACCCGGAGATTGACCTTGCCGCCGGCGGCAGCCGCATTGGCCCCGAACGTTTGCGAGTCCTGCGCCCTTTATCCGGTTTTGATCCAAGGCCAGGGGACCGTGGCCCATGCCGGGATCGGCTGTGGACCCGTTTATCAGATACAAACCAATGAAGATTTGCAGGAGTTCCCCGAGGGCGCCATCCTGGTGAGCCGTTATACCGCTCCCTGGCTTGCCCCCATCGTGCCCCGGGCCGCGGCGATTATTTCGGCGCGCGGTTCGGCAGCGGGACACCTGGCCACCATTGCCCGGGAATTTCGGGTCCCAGCCCTGGTTGGGGTGGCACAGGCCACGGAGCTCTTGAAACCGGGGATGGAGATCACGGTGGACACTCACCGTCGGGTGGTGTACGCCGGCAAGGTCAAAGAATTGCTTCAGTACGAGTTGGTCCAGGCCACAGTCTTCGAAGACACCCCGGAATTCCGGCTGCTGCGCCGTCTGCTGCGGCGCATTGCGCCCCTGACCCTGATTGATCCCCAGGCCCCGGATTTCACTCCACAAGCCTGCAAGTCGGTGCATGATGTGCTGCGCTACGTGCACGAGAAGGCCGTGCAGGAACTCTTGGACCTGCCGCGTTTTCTGAAGCGGTTTCGCGGCGCCAAGATCTGGACCCTGCTTTCTGAAGTGCCCATCGGCTTGAAAATCTTGGATTTGGGTGGCGGTATTGATCCAGCGGTGAGGGGCCAACAAGTAAAAGTGGAACACCTCCGGTCCTTGCCCCTACGCGCCCTCTGGGAGGGGGTAGAGGCTCCGGGGGTGTGGAGTACAGAGCCGGTACAGGTTGACTTTAAAGGTTTACTTTCCAGTCTCACCAAGACATCCACTTCAGAGTTTGCTGGTTACAACCTGGCAGTGGTCACCGAGACATACCTTAATCTGCACCTGCGCCTGGGGTACCACTTCAATCTGATTGACGCCCGTATGGACCCCGACCCCCACCACAATCATATCTATTTTCGGTTTGTGGGGGGAGCGACGGACATTAGCCGGCGCTCCCGCCGTGCCAGGCTGTTGGAACAGATATTAACCGGGTACCACTTCAAGGTGGACACCAAGGGAGACCTGGTGGTCGCCCGCATCTTACACCTTCCTCAGGATGAGATGCGCGGGCGCCTCAGAGTTTTGGGAGAACTTATTGGCTTCACTCGCCAACTGGACATCCAGCTCCGAAGCGATGAAGATATCCCGCAATTTGTGCAAACCTTTGCCGGCCGCCATCCTCACGGGGAGGCGGCCAAAACCACGGGAGGATAAGATGAGCCAGAACAAGCTGAAGATCCTGGTTCTGGATGATGAACCCATTGTCTGCAAGCGCCTCCAGCCAGCCCTGGAGAAGCTAGGATTTACCGTTGACACCTTCACCCGCAGCTTCGAGGCCTTGCAGGCGGTGGAGAGCTCCACCTACGATATCATCATCACCGACCTGAAGATGGAAGGCATGGACGGCATGCGTTTTCTCACAGAGGCCAAGAAGATTTCCCCTGAAGTCGAGGTGATCGTCATCACCGGGTTTGCCACCATGGAAACGGCCAAGGAGTCCTTTAAAAAAGGAGTCTTTGACTTCATTGCCAAGCCTTTTAACTTAGGGGAGATCCAGCAGGTGGTACAGCGGGCCGCTGCCAAGATCAGGGAAAGCCGAAAGTAAAGGCAGAGAACAGGGAGGTTATCCTTCTGGGCGAGGGGTAATAAGGAGGCAGAGAAGTGATCAAGACGCTGGTTTCTATTGAAGTGGACCTGGCTGCCAGCCGGGCGATTCGGTTTGCGTCTCAGTTAAACTTATTTATACCCATGGAAATCCAGCCGGTTTATGTCAAAGCAGCCCCGCCGCGGGAGATGTCCATCGGCTCCGGCTGGGCCCGCCGCCACTGGGAGGAGGAAATCATCCAGCAAGGAACCGCTGAAATCAAGGAGATGATCAGTTCAGAGTGGGAATTCAGCCCCACACTCAAAGAACCGCAGGTGGTTTACGGCGACCGGGAGAGGGAACTGTTGAAGATCATGGAGGCCGAGTCCTTTGACGTCTTCGTGGACGGCGAACGCTTTGAGTGGACCCCGGCAAACCTGCATCAAAAGCTCAACTCCAAACTCCTGCAGCAATTCTTAGGGATCATAGGCCTTCCTCGGGTCTTACGTAAAATTGAGGGATTGTTGCTGCTGTGCCACGAGGCCAAAGGGGTGCCAGTTTTGGCCCAAGCCATGGCCCGTCTGTGGCGCGGGGCGTCGTTGCCGGTGTCCCTGGCCACTCCGCGGGGAGCCACAAAAGATCTCTCCCAGGAGGTTGACAAGGCCAGAGAACTGCTGACTGAGGCTGGTTGCCAGGTTTCGGTGGAGGCCGACTTCCCCTATTACCCCGAGCCCCCGGTGAAAGGGTTTCTAAGGCGCTATGGGATAGTGGGCTTAGCCTTGGAAAAAGGGGTCGGGAAAGACAGCCACGAACTCACCTGGCTGAGCCAGGTCAAGGCGCCGCTTTTGTTGGTGCTTTTTGACGGTTAAGAACCATAGAGGATTTTGCCATGAGAATCTTATTTGCCGGTGACGAACAGCCATACAGCGCCTACGCCCTGAAAGAGGTAACCAGGCTGGCCATGAATACCTGGGCCGAAGTGACCATAATGGGAGTCATAACGGGCCCTGTGAGCCACGGCCAGGAAACTCCCTGGCCGCTGGAGCATCCTTTGCACCAGGTTCTCCATGGTTATCGGGAGGACTTCCTGAAGGGCTGGCAAGGGGAAGATTCCCCGTATGCCTTTAAGAACTGGCGGTATGAATGGCTGCCGGTGAAAAGCGGCCTATGGGAAGAAACCCTGGTATGCCGCAGCGCCATGAAGGATTTGAAGGTGCGCCTTAGGTTTGGCAACGCCGCTCAGGAAATCTTAGGGGAGTCCAAGGAGGAGGAAGCCGACCTGATAGTCCTTGGTTGTACCAAGGGGGGACAGTGCCAGTGGTTGGGTGGCCAGGCGGTGCCGCAGACCGTGGTGAATGAGGCTGACTGTTCGGTTTTATTGGTTAAGGAGGATCAACCCATTACCGGCATCCTGGCGTGTCTGGATCAGAGTTACATCAGCCAGGATTCCCTGGAGATGATTAACCAGATGGCCACCATCCACGGGGTCTCCCTGGAGTTGATCGGCTTAAGCCAGGAAGGCGCCATGAAAAAGGATGTCTATCGGCGCCTGATTGAGATCGGCGATTACTATGAAGACCGGGACATCAAGGTAACCACGCGTCTGACCGAGATCTCCGAATTCGAGGCTGTGGTGGCCCAGGAACTGCGACAGCAGCTGCTGGCCCTGTGGTTGGGGAAAAAATCTTTACTGGACCGGTTTTTCCCCCGGGACTGGGTTGGTCGCTTTGTCAGCAATTACCAGGCTTCAGTGCTGGTAATGCGTTAAGCCTCGGGGGCTCCACAGGGAGTTGACAGGTCTAGAGTTTCCAGCAGCAGAAGGGCATGACTATTTCAGACCCCTTGGCGAAAGTGGTCCTCAGCCGTGGGTTTATCCCGACTGTTGACGGGCCCTTGCAGGGTGGCTTATTAAGCTAAGAAAATATGGCAGTAGAAGGCTCAACCAGCGGTCGCAATGGGTGGCGCTTGAAAAACCTCTTGCACAAAATACGGGGTGTGGACATGAAAATTTTGGTGGCGGTGGATAAAACTGAAGAATCGCAGCAGGCTTTACGCTATGCCTGCCATTTGCTGGAACACTTCGAGGCTGATGTGGACGCCCTTTACGTCAAGCCTGATGTGGTAGAGATGGTGAAGGACAGTTCCTATGCCCCCTTTACAACCAGAGGGCACGTGGAAAGGGCAGTAGAGGAGGAAGCCAATAAGGTCATGGAAGAAATTATCGAAGCCTGCGAGATTTGCCTGGGGGGTAAAATCCCGTGCCAGCCTCGCGTGGCGGTGGGGGAGCCGGCCGATGAGATCCTCCGGGTCGCAGAGACCGGCGGTTATGACATGATTGTTTTGGGGTCCCAAGGCCAGTCAATGCTAAAGGGTTTTCTCCTCGGGGCAGTGCATGCCAAGATCCTGCACCATGCCTTACAGCCGGTGCTGATCTTGCGAAACTTCCGGCCCATCCAGAAAATCCTGGTGGCTTATCGAGGCTCCCAGTGCGATCAGGGGGCGTTGGAGTTTATTGCCCCCCTCTTTGCCAAGAAAAAACCCGAAATCACCATCATGCACGTTCAGGAAACAGAACTGGGGGAGACCGAGGAGTTCGCCCAGGCCTGCGTCCTGAGGGGGGAAGAAACTTTAAGGAAATTTGACAACACCCCTATAAAGAAGCTGGCTAAGGGCGACTTTGTGGATGAAATCCTCAAAGCGGTGGCGGTGGAAAGGTATGACCTGTTGGTGCTGGGGGCCTATGGCCACCGGCGTCCCAAATATTTGAAAGTCATCAGCGATGAAGCACTCAATCTGGTGCGGCTGACCAGCAGACCGGTGCTGGTGTTCAGGGACATCCCGGAAAAGTGAGGTATTATGCTTAGTTAGGGTGGCACCGAAAGGTCAGCCAGACTTGGCAATGGGCACTGCAAGCTGTGCGCTAAACATGGAAAGCCCTTTTTTTATCCGGATAAGATTCAGTAAAATAACGCCGGCCGCCTGGCGGGAACAACCATGGTCAATTTCTGCTAGTTCATCCGACCCACCTTAGTCGTTCTCTATTGCTTTTTCTCCAGTATTTATTTAGATAAAGATGTAAAACAACTTGTATGAAAAATCTCGTGTCTGCCTTGGGCCGCGGAGGGCTGAAGATCGTTCAGGAAGCTGGGGAGATGGCGCTTTTTCTACTGGCGGCACTAGGTCAAGCCTGTCGGCGGCCTTTTCGTTTCCGGCGGCTGATGCAGGAGATTCATTTCATCGGCCTCAAGTCAGGTCTCATTGTCCTCCTCACTGCTTCTTTCACCGGCATGGTGTTGGCCCTGCAGGGATACTATACGCTCAGGAAATATGGTTCCGAGGGGGCCTTGGGGTCAGCGGTGGCCCTGAGCCTCATCCGGGAGCTGGGGCCGGTGCTCACCGCCCTTATGGTGTCCGGGAGGGCCGGGTCGGCCATCACGGCGGAGATCGGCATCATGCGGATCACCGAGCAGTTGGACGCTTTGGACACCATGGCCATCAATCCTCTCCAGTATGTAGTCATGCCGAAACTTTTGGCCAGCCTTATATCGGTGCCGCTGCTGACGGCCATTTTTGACGTGGTGGGCATTATGGGGGGGTATCTCATTGGGGTAGTGCTATTGGGGGTGAGTTCCGGGGCCTATTTTTCAGGCATTGTGCAGAGTGTGGTGTCGTTGGACATTAACGGCGGCATGGTCAAGTCTCTGGTCTTTGGCCTGACTATCATCCTGGTGGCCTGTTACAAGGGTTATTTCACCGGGCGGGGAGCGGAAGGGGTTAGCCGGGCCACCACCGAAACAGTGGTGCTGTCCGCCATTCTGGTCTTGGCCTGGGATTATGTGCTCACCTCCTTCTTCATGTAGTTATGATAGAATTAATTGACGTGGTGCGCACTTTCGACGGCCAGCGGGTTTTGGACGGCATCAATCTCACCATCCCCCGGGGTAAGATTACGGTGATCATCGGGAAAAGCGGGGCCGGGAAGAGTGTGTTGCTCAAGCACCTGGTGGGCCTTTTGAAACCGGAGCGGGGCCGGATTCTTATCGACGGCTTTGACATAACCCAGGCCAAAGGGCGGCAACTGCAGGAGTGCCGCAAGAAGTTCGGGGTGCTTTTCCAAGGGGGGGCTTTGTTTGACTCCCTCACGGTGTTTGAGAACGTTGCTTTCCCCCTGCGGGAAAAGACCCGGCTGTCAGCGGCGGAGATAGCCGTGCGCACCCGGCAACGTCTGGCCCAGGTCAATCTGAGTCAGGAGATGGAGGACAAGTTTCCGGATGAGTTAAGCGGCGGCATGAAGAAACGGGTGGCCTTGGCCCGGGCTCTTATAGAGGAACCGGAGATTCTGCTGTTTGACGAGCCGGTGACGGGGCTGGATCCGCCCATGACCAACACGGTATTTCATCTCATCGCCAAGACCCATCAAGAAATCGGTTACACCGGCGTGGTCGTCAGCCACGACATCCCAGCGGTTTTCCAAGTGGCGGACTATGTGGCCATGTTGCATCAGGGCAAGATCATCGCCTGGGGGAGCCCGGCGGAGGTGCAAGCCAACCCGCTGCCAATGGTGCAAGGATTTATACGCGGCGAAGTAAACTTTTTGGAGGGTTAAGACGATATGATGAAAAAGGCCAACCTGGAGTTGGGCGTCGGCCTTTTTGTGCTGGCCGGCTTGGCCTGTCTGGTTTATCTGGCGGTCCACCTGGGGGAGATGGAGATCTTCGGGAAAGGCTATCGGGTGACGGCAGATTTCGACAACATTTCGGGCCTTAAGCTGGGGGCGGCGGTGGAAGTGGCGGGGGTGGAAGTGGGCCGGGTGGAGGAGATTCAGATAACCCCCGGTCATCAAGCCCGTCTGGTGTTGCGTTTGCGCGAGGGCCTGAAGATTTATGACGACGCCATCGCCTCCATTCGCACCAAAGGGATCATTGGCGACAAGTTTGTGAAATTATCTCCAGGAGCGTCGGGCGCCGCCATTGGGCCGGGAGGGCGAATTCGAGACACCGAGTCGGCGGTGGAGTGGGAGGAGCTGATCTCCAAATATATCCATGGCAAGGTGTAAAATTCTTCCGGACACCTGGTCCTGATTTGAGAGAGGGCCCGGGGTGATAAGCAGGCGGGGTCGGCTCCCGTTTTCGACAAACAAACCTAGCGGTTGAGGGAAAGGGTAGCAAAATGAAAAAGATTGTGTTTTTTCTGGTCATTACGATGCTAGCCTGGGGTGGGTCGGAGGCTGGGGCTGTGTCGCCGACCGAAGAGGTCAAGGGGGTGGTGGATGAGGTCATCCGCCTGCTCAAGGATCCGGCTTTGCAAAGCCCGGGGAAGAAATTAGAACGTCGGCGCCTGATCAAGAATGTGGTGGACCGGCGCTTTGACTACGAGGAGATGGCCAAGCGCACCTTAGGAGTGACCTGGGGGAGACTCAACCGCGCCCAGCGTCATGAATTTGTCGAGCTTTTTGGGGAGCTTTTGGAGGCCACCTATGCCGACAAGATCGAAAGATACCATGACGAGAAGGTGCTATTCATCGGGGAACACCTGGAAGGGGATTACGCTGAGGTGCGCACCGTGCTGTTGCGGCGCAACGACAAGATTCCTATGAACTATCGCTTATTAAACAAGAATCCCTGGATGGTGTATGATGTGGTGGTGGAAGGGATCAGCCTGGTGAGCAACTACCGCTCCCAATTCAGCAGGGTGATCAGCGAATCTTCTTATCCGGAACTGGTGAAGCGATTACGGACGAAGGTGAACGAACTGCAGCGCCTGGAAAAGAATAACCGCTCGGCCTAAGGGGGAATTTGGGTTTTAAGTTCAGAGTTTAGGGAATTTTAGAAAAGGGGGCACCGGGGTAACGGCGGTGCCCCCTTTTTTTATTCTTCGGGAGGGAAAAGTTTTGGTCTTAATGGATACTATTATGAGTCCCGGGACTCACTCCGGGTGGGGGGCGAAGGGGAGGGGTCGGCCTTTGCGGTAGGCCAGGGCTTGGCAGGAGACGATGAGGTGACCGGCGGCGTTGTGCACTTCGATATCGTAGGTGGCGGTGCGGCGGCTGGCATGGCGTTCCCGGGCCACAGCAGTGAGTCGCTCACCCAGTTGAGGAGCCTGGTGAAAGGTGAGGTTGACATTGAGTGCCACCGCCATGGTGCCGTGGGAATTGACGGCCAGCTGGAAGGCCTCATCCACCAGGGCAAAGAGGGCGGTGCCGTGGATCAGCCCTAACACATTAATCATTTCCGGTCGGCAGATCATGCTGACCTTGGCGTGGCCAGGGGTTACTTCTTCCAGTTCAAGCCCCAGCAGGCGGGAGATGCCCTGGGCTGCCGATTGTTTTCGCAAAGTCTCGAGAAAGGTCAGTTGATCCTGGGACATGGATAAGCCTCACTGGTGGACCATTGACTGGAGATTAGGCCAGGTCCGAAAGTAGAGCGGAGGGGGTTGGGATAAAGGATGTTTAATGAGCAGCGGGGGTAAGAAGAAAGCAGGCATAATTTCAGGGGGGCTTAGGTGCCATGACGGACAGCCGCCGATATAAATAAGGAATCATAATCCTTCTTGGCGAGGTGAGTCGCCATCAGAGGATCCAGGCAAATAAGTCGGCCGCGGTTTGGAACTATGAGGCCCGGACTAGTCGGAGATGAGGGGACTGGCCCGGCGGAGATACTTGAGGATGACGGCGCTTCCCTTTTTTGAGACCATTTTTGACCCTGACGGCGTTGATCAGGAAATAAGCCACCACGGCCCGTTCCCAGGAGCGGTTGGGTTCGTCCTGGGCCATAAGATTTTTATAATGCTGGAGAAGGGAAGAGAGTTTGCTTTCATCAATGGCCAGCACTTCATCGGCAATATTTTCAAGCTCTTGGATTATCATATGATATGGTTACCCCTTCTGCTAGCTGGATGATTAACTTTATTAATAATTTGATTACCATGTGACAAAAAAAGAGTTTTGTCAAGAAAAAGATGGCGGGTGATTTAACAGGAGGTCAATTACCGCTGATAAACGCTGGGTTTCGGCTTGCAAAATAGTTTCCCCCTGTTCAGGAGTGGCCGCCTGTGGATCGCCCCAGACGCCGCCGGGCCAATAGCGGTTTTTGTCCCGAACCAGTAGATATTTAGGGAAGTTCGGCCATTCGGCGGGTGGGCGGCCCGACACCAGATGGGGATAGGCGGCCAACATGAGGGCGGTTTCCACCTCGCCGGCATGGCCGCTGAGGTAGATCAGGTTCCGCAGGCCCTGACGGTGGAATTCCCGTCCCAGATCCAGTATCAAAGCTCGCAGGGTGTCTCCGGAAATGCTGATGGTACCGGGATGGTCCCGGGTGGAGCGGCAGATGCCATAGAAGAGGGGAGGGGCCACAAACACCTGCCGGCATTGCGCCACCCTCCTGGCCAGTTCCAGGGCATGGAAGGTGTCGGTGCCGAGAGGCAGATGGGGGCCGTGCTCTTCCAGGGAGCCGCAAGGTATAATAATAGTTCGGCATTGGGGGCGCAATGCGTTAAATTCCGGCATTCTCAGATTTTCGAGGAATGACAAGGTGTTGCCCCTTTTGAGGAGAAAAAGTCAGGCAAAAAAATTGACCAAGAAAAACTTTTTTCTCTGCATCGGCAGGAGTAGAAGTTGTTGAGGTGGACCAGGGTTATTCTGCTGTTTCGTCAGCCAGCAGAAACTCAGAGAGTTTCAGAAACAAATCGGTAAGGCGCACCATCCCTACTACGTGTTGGTTATCCAGCACCGGCATCATGCCGACTCCCTCCTTGACCATCAGCAAGAGGGCTTTGGCCAGAGAATCGTCGGCGTTCACCGTGACTTTAATGGGGCCCATGACATCACTCACCGGTCTAGTCGCCTGATGTTTCATGTTCGGGCCGAACAACTCCCCCCTGACTACGGCCAGACTGGGGTCGATTTTGGTGAGGTCGGTTTCTATGAGAAAGGCAGGTTCAAGACCTTTGAGGATGTCCCGCAAGGTCAGGATGCCGACAATTTGATATTTTTCGTTGAAGACCAGTACAGTGCGAGGCTCGAAGGAGCCGGCAAATTTGATGGCCGACTCCCGGACTATGGCGACGGCTTGCTGCAGTGAGAACCAGTAAGGGAGGTGGGGATAATCTTTCAACGGGATCATGAGTTCCCGAACTTTTTTTATATGAAGCAT
>DYLF01000131.1 GCA_020722205.1 Desulfobacca acetoxidans | reverse complement strand
CTGAACTCTTCGTGGCCTTGGGAGCCAAGGTGATTGCGGTCGAACCTCAGAAGGAATGTGTCGATATCCTGCGCAGAAAGTTTAAATCCATTCATGGGGTCCACATTGAAAATGTTGCCGTAGGAGCCCGAGAAACGGTCGGCAGGATCTGGAAGAGTGATGTCAGAAATCAGCTTTCCTCCATGTCCCCTGCATGGATTTCCGCTGTGAAAAGGAGTGGGCGTTTCAGACATTTTCAATGGAGCTCGATGGAAAGTGTCCCTGTGACCACCCTGGATCATCTCATCCATAAATATGGAGTTCCGGACTTCTGCAAAATAGACACGGAAGGCTACGAATCCGAGGTCATCGCCGGGTTGACCCGGCCTCTGAAAGCGGCTTCGTTGGAATATCATATAGAATTCATGGAGCCGGCCCGAAAATCCGTTGAGCGTTTGGAAAGCCTGGGAAACTGCAAGTTTAATTACACACTGGGGGAATCGCATGTCATGGCCAGCAAAGAATGGCTGGATGGCGACCAGGTGATCCGCGCGATCACGTCGATGAATGTCAAGACATTACAAGGTGATATTTACATTCGGGCCATCCATGAAGATGATAACCATCTGGCGTGATATTCCTGAGCAGAGGACGTCCACATGAATAGGAATTGCCCGATTCAAGTATTCGCACAACTATCCGTGCCTCCGCTCTGTCGGGCGAGTCCCACTGCCGGCGCATCAAAAAACCAGTAAACCCTGTTCACCCCAGCGTTGCATAAAAATCTGAAAATTCTGTGTTCTGTTCTTATGCGGCTTTTTGAAGAACATCGAGGAAATGCAACAAGTCTCGTTGGACGGCCGCATTGGCGCTCATGGTGAGGGTGAGCTGGCCTGCCGGCCGCGTGAGTCTGCCTGCTCTTTGAATGACCCGGTGCCTGAGGCTGTCGAGTTTCTCAAAGACCCAATGGGCCGGACGCTTCGGAAGAGAACGTGAGGCGCAGGGGGATGCGAGCATCTGGATCTCGCGGGAGAGATTGTGAGCCATCATGGCGCATAGGGTGAAGATCTGGTTCCCGGCCAATCTCCTGGAGGGAAGGACGTCTAAGGCCACATCCGTTTTGGCCTCCCCGAAGATCGTCTCCTGGGAACCCCGGCCGTTATGGAAGAGCACCAGCGACTTGGCCGATTCGGTCTTGTTGGTCACCATCACCTTGTAGTCGAACTGGAAATCCCTGGGCTCGAAGAGGTGCAGTTGGAGAGGGCCTTTGTACTGGGTCTTGACCCTCTTGCGGATGAAGAGAAAGCGATAGGGGCTATCCCAAGACTTGGGTTTCCAGGGAGTCTCGAAGTAGGCCCACTCCTGATCGATACTCTTCCATCGCCTCCTCTGTTCGATCAGGCTCTTGAGCTCCGAGAACCGCTCAAAGGGCACGGAGGCCGTAAAGCGTACATGGGATTCGTCTAGGGCGCCCAGGATCTCCTGGCTGAAGAAGGCCGAGTCGATCCGGGACTCAAACAGGGTGTAAGGCAGGGCTTCTCTGGCCCTCTGGAAGCACTTCATCATGAACGCACAGGCCCCGTTGGCCTCATGAACATTGCCGGGACGGTGAAGGAAATCAAAGAACTGCCCCGTTTGGGCTACGGTGCAAAAGAGCGGATAGTAGCTTCGGGCTCCCTTCTTGGTTTTGTTGTATCCAACGGCCGTTCCTTCCGCATGCCCCTTGGTCGATTGCACCGACCCGTCAAAGTCAAAGGTCAGCCGGTAAAGGGATTCTCTCTTCAGTCCTTCGACCACCATCGCGGTAGACAACTCACGGACCTTCTCCACCCCTTCGGCTTCCATCTGGCAAAGAGCTCGGGAGATCGTGGAGACATCCGGCAATCTCCTCAGGCCCATCAGGCGAAGCACCAGCGGATCATCCCGATAATAGTCGATCTCCCGAAGACGCCGAAAACCCATGATCAAATGCACAATCAAAAGCACAACCACCAGGTGGTGTCCAAAGATGGGAGAGACCTTCATGTGGTCAAAGCATTTCCTGAGCCGTTCCTTCAACCCCAAGCGGTTGAACAGCGCTTGAAAGATCAACAGTCCGGAGAAAGAAGTGAGTTTTTGGTCTTCGAATCGGATCCCAGGAATCTTGTGGAATTTGGCATGAATTTCTGCTCTACTGCACTTCACTTGCGGTGGCCTCCTGGATGTGGATAGTAGGTTGTGTTCCAACTCCCTTTTACCCAGTATCCACGGGCCTCCGCAAGCCCTTTACTACTCATAATCAACAATTTTTATGCAACTGTGGGGTAAACCATTGCACCTTCAAGGAACAAAAGGCCATTGGCGCTTTCAGCTCAGTCTTTTATGCAACTTCAGGGTGAACACATCGGATCGCGATGTGGAATCTGGCTACGGTTGCATAAGGGATTCGTGTTTATCCGCTCCCGTCGAAGAGGAGGAAAATGGAAGCGGGTCATACCAGGATCGCAACCAAAAGTTGCTCCTTCAGGGAGGTGAAGCGTTGGGCAGGGTGCCGCGCAGGGATCCCACTCGGAAGTGGCTCCTACAGGGATGAGAGGGCGGTGAAGGTTCACTCGCCCCAGGTGCGTTTGCTGCGCTCGATCTTCTTGCGGACCGTTTTCCAGGTGGCGGTGGTGAGGAAGGACTCGGGCCAGCGCGTCACCATCCGCCTGAACATCTCGTAGGGGACCGCAAAGGTGATTTCGTCGGTCTTCAGGAACTTGCGCTGGGAGGGGTCCCAGCCGCCGAGGACCGCCTTGAGCTTGCCCTGGGAGAGGTATCGAAGGGGCCACGTCACGATGTTGGAGCAGCCTGCCCCGAAGGGGGAATACACGGCCTCAAAGTCGTTGGTGACAAAACTCGCCATCTGATGGAGTCCGCCGACCACCTCGGGCCGTCCGAAGAAGACGACCACCTCAGGCTGTTCATCCTGTTCAAAAGCGGTGACGGGTTTGAACACGCAAAAGCGCCTGGGGGCCGGTCTCGGGTCGATCGCCTCGAAGAAACGCCGGGTGACCTCGGGAGATTCCAGGTAACGCTCCCCCTCCTGATGCCCGGGGATGCCGCTTGAGACATAATGGGCGATGAAATCAAGCTGGGGTTTGAGGAACCCGAGATAAAAGGCCCCGCCCAAGCACCCGAAGTGCTCGCGGTCGAAATAGGCCGCACTCCCCTTCTTG
>DYLF01000130.1 GCA_020722205.1 Desulfobacca acetoxidans | reverse complement strand
AGCGTTTTAAGCATTCTTGTTGTGATGAGGAGACCATATGCGGATAAGCGCCAAGACCCCCGCGGAAACTGCCCCACCCTTCAGCCTTTACCCGGAAATGCTCCGGGATATCCTGCAATACGCCAAGCCATTCGGGCATTACGAAAACCGCCGAAACCTCAACCTGGGTTTCGGGTTCATCTACTACGGGGTGGCCCGGGCGCTCAGGCCCAAACATGTCCTGGTCATCGGCTCAGGCTATGGCTTCAGCGTGGTCTGCCTGGCCCTGGCCCTCAAGGACAATGGCCAGGGGCAGCTCACCTTCGTCGATCCGTCCTACTCGGTCCTCAAGGACGGCCCCTTCAAGACCGTGGGCGGCCGGGGCCGATGGAGCGACGCCGAGGCGGTGACAACCCACTTCCGGCGCTTCGGGGTGGATGACATCGTTACCCATTACAAATTGCGCAGCGACGAGTTTTTCCCCCAATACGAAAGCTTGTCGCTGCCGCCCATCGACCTCGCCTTCATCGACGGCAGCCATGCCTATAAAGACGTGCGCTATGATTTCACCCAGGTTATCCGGCAGGCCCACAAAAATTCTTATTTTTTTCTCCACGACACCAACATTTACCTGCGGGAGCTGCTGCAGCATGCCGGGGTGAAAAAGTGGCTGAAATTTCTACGCAAAAATGACCAGGCCTTCGAAGTGGTGAACTTTCCCTTCTCCTCCGGGGTGGCCTTGGTGCGGGTCTTGGAGCCCAAGGCATGGCAGCCCCAGGATTAGCCTGGCTCGCCGCCCTGCCGGGGCTGGGACTGGCGGGCTATGGATTTTGGCGTTATATCTGGTTTTTTCGCAATCCTCCCCGCACCGCCCCACCGGGGGACAACTTGGTAAGCCCGGCGGACGGCACCGTGGTCTATGTCAAAGAGGTGAAGCCTTGGGAGCCGGTGCTCTCCATCAAACAGGGGGTCAAGGCCTCCATCAATGACATTGTCCAGGAAGACCTGGAGCGGCCCCGCATCCTGGTGGGAGTGTTCATGAGCCCGTTTAACGTCCACTATAACCGCGCCCCGCTCAGCGGCGCGGTGGAGTTCGTCCGCCACCATCCGCCCCGCCCGGTCAACCGTCACATGGGCCATATGCACTGGCGCTCCATTATGAAGCGCCGGCCGATTTACCAAAACAGCGTTCACATTTTGGCAAATGAACGCACGGTCACCAAATTTACAGGCAATTTCCGGGGAGAACCAGTTTCGGCCTATGTCGTTCAGATCGCCGGCAAAAGCGTCCACGGCATTGACAGTTACCTGCAGCCGGGCGCGCCGGTGGCCAAAGGTGAGTTGTTCGGCATGATCCGCATCGGCTCCCAGGTGGACCTGGTGGTGACCCGCCTGCCTGCCATGGAGGTGAAAGTGCGACCCGGGGACAAGGTGCGGGCGGGGGAGACCGTGCTCATCGCCTGACAGGGGCCCCGGGAAACCGTCAAAGAGAGGATAATCCTGATGAAAATTGATCTCCACGTTCATTCCAAGTATTCCCGGCGGCCCTCCCAGTGGGTGCTCCAGAAACTGGGGTGTCATGAATGCTATACCGAACCTGTGCGGCTCTACGACATTGCCCGGAAGCGCGGCATGGAGTGGGTGACCATCACTGACCACAACACCATCGCCGGTTGCCTGGATATCGCCCACCTGCCCCAGACCTTCATCAGCGAGGAAATCACCGCCTACTTCCCCGAAGACCACTGTAAGGTTCACGTCCTGGCTTACTGCCTCACCGAGGCCCAGCACCGGGACATTCAGAAGTATCGGGAAAACATTTACGAACTGGTGGATTATTTGCGCCAGGAGAGCATACCCTTTTCTGTGGCCCACCCCCTGTGGTCGGTGAACGGCCGGCTGAGCGTGGCCCATTTTGAGAAACTGCTCCTGCTGTCCAAAAATTTCGAAATCAACGGCAGCCGGGACGACCGCCTGAATGCCTACCTTAAGGGAATTTTGGGGGGCCTCACCCCCGAATTTCTGGATATGCTGGCCGAAAAACATCATCTCTATCCGGTGCTGCCGGAGCCCTGGATCAAATACTATACCGGCGGCTCCGACGATCACAGCTCCCTGAACATCGCCCGGCTGCATACCCAGGTGGTCGGCGCCGCCACTCTGGCGGAATTTTTCGCCGGCTTGGCCCACGGCCGGAGTCGGGTGCAGGGCCAAGCCTCCACGCCCCTGACCCTGTCCCATACCATTTACAGCATTGCCTATCAGTTTTACCGCCGCCGCTATCAACTGGAGCGCTATGATACCGAGCCCCTGGTGAGCTTTTTAAATCGGGCCCTGCTGGAGCAGGCTCCCAAGAAGAAATCCTTTTTCCGCCGCCTTTCCCTCCCTCGCTTGGCCGCCAAGAACCGACCTTCCGCCCACCAAAGTACCCTGCTGCAGGCCTTCAAGCAGGAGGTCCTGGGCTTCATTGCCGACGATCCGCACGTGCGGCAGATGATCCAGACCACGCAGGGCGGCCCCGAAGATATGGAACAACAATGGTTCGCCCTGATGGGCCGCATGGCCAATCAGTACCTCTCTCGCTGCACCCAGAATATCCTCGCGGGGGTGTTGCGGGCCAATATCTTTGACCTGTTTCACTCCCTGACCGCGTCCGGCTCCATGTACCTGCTGGTGGCCCCTTATTTTGCGGCCTATTCCTCCTTTGCCGGGGACCGGCGCCTGGGGCGCGCCATCGCCGATCATTTCGCGGCGGACCCCAAAAAACCCCGGAGCACCGCCGTTCCCGTAGTGGCGCACTTCACCGATACTTTCATGGAAATCAACGGGGTGGCCCTTACCTTAAAAAAACAGGTGGAAGAGGCGCTGCGCCACGGCAAGGCCTACACCGTGGTGAGCTGCGACCCGGAAGCGCGGGATTTGGGGCCGGGGGTGAAAAATTTCCCACCCCTGGCGACCATTGAGCTGCCCGAATACCCGGAAATGAAACTGTTCCACCCGCCCTTTCTGGAAATGCTGCACTATTGCTACCATGAAGACTTCACCCACCTGCACGCCGCCACCCCGGGGCCCATGGGGCTGGCGGCCTTGGCCGCGGCCCGGCTGCTCAAGCTGCCCCTGTTCGCCACCTACCACACGGCCATCCCCCAATACGCCGAGCACCTCACCGAGGACGCCGGGCTGGTGGATTTTCTGTGGAAATAT
>DYLF01000041.1 GCA_020722205.1 Desulfobacca acetoxidans | reverse complement strand
CGCCCGCCAGACCACCATCATCCTGGTGACCCACGACCCGGCCCAAGCCGCCAGGTTGGCGGATCACATACTCTATTTGCAGGAGGGCAGGCTGGCCGCGCCTTGAGGAAATGTCAATATTTCACGGATGTCCCGTCTGTTCCTGGGAGTGGATTTTTCACGGAATAAAGAATGAGTTTAAATTACTGCATCAAGAAATGGGCGGTTGCTGGTGGTCCAAGGCCGAAGAGAGCCTGGAGGCGGAATGGTCAGCATTTTCCCTAAGACCTGTTTGAACTGCCGGTAAGGGCGGATCTGCGTCTTTTCGTGCCGGGTCAGTGAAGAACTTTACCGCGCCGTTCTAAACTGCAAAATAGGGGGGAAAGATTTTTGGCCCTAATTTATCTAAATCAATAGCTTTTCAACACTATTGATCGCCAACCGACTTATTTAGTCTTTAAAGCGGTAACCCACGCCCCGCACGGTTTCAAGGTATTTGCCGCAGATTCCCAGTTTTTTGCGCAAGGTGACGATCTGCACGTCCACCGAACGATCCGTGGCCGGATAATTTTCGCCATGCACTTTATCAATAATTTGGGAACGGGTAAAAACCCACCCCGGCCGGCTGGCCAAGAGATGCAACAGACGGAATTCCGTCAACGTAAGATCCAGACGCTGCCCCTCCACCAATACTTCATGACGACCGGGGTGAATCTCCAGTTCATGAATCCTCAGAGGGGCTTCGGCTGCCGGGAGCATGGTTTTCCGGCGCCGGAGCACGGCCCGCACCCGGGCCAACAACACCCGAGGACTGAAGGGCTTGGTAATATAATCGTCGGCGCCCAATTCCAAACCTGTCACCACGTCAGCCTCCTCCCCTCTGGCCGTCAGCATGATGATCGGTATATGTTTGGTGCCCGCTTCACTTTTGAGGAGACGACAGACTTCCAGACCATCCATCCCCGGCAACATCAGGTCCAATAACACCAGATCCGGAGCTTTCGCCTTAATAGCCTGGAGAGCTTCCTCCCCAGAGGTCACGCCAGTCGTCTGGTACCCTTCCTTGCTCAGATTGTAGTTCAGCAATTCCAAAATGTCCTCTTCGTCATCCACCACCAAAAGGCTTTCTTTGGCCATCTAACTTCCTCCGCATTGATTGCCTGTAGGATGTGCCTGGCCCACCAAAAACCGCAGGTTTGCTTTTATGGGCTTGTCTTGGCTTACTCACCGACCACTGCCGGGATCAAGCGATACACCTCGATGAGTGGCAGACCCTTTTCCTCGGCCAAGCGACGGCAGGCCTCATATTCAGGCAGGAGGCGTCGCCGCCCGCCGTATTCTATGACCTTGACCGTGAGCGGTCCGTAGGGCGTCTCGATGGTGTCCGCCCAACGCCGGGCCGTGACCCGCTCCATCTCCATGAGGCGCACACCTATGGTGGTGGACTCGGTAAAAATTTTTTCCAATATGCCTTCTTTGGCGCCCGGCGGAGCGATCACCGTCAGCCGCACTCCTGGCCGGTTCTTCTTCATCTGCGCCGGTGTCAGGGAGACGTCCAGTGCCCCCACCCTGAACAGACCAGCCATTAAGGGCTCGTATAGTTCCGGATTCATGTCATCGATGTTCGTCTCCAACACTAACACCCGATCCGTTATGCCGGCTGCGGAGGCCAGCGGCTCGCCCAGATAAAGGCGCAAGAGGTTGGGATGTCCCGGCAGGTCACGGCTGCCGGCCCCATACCCGACGCCCAGGAGATTTAGGGCTGGCAACGGTTCGGCCGCGGCCGAAAGGGCTTTGAGGATGACCGCCCCTGTGGGGGTAACCAGCTCGCCGGGAAGGGAAGCGCTGTACAGAGGCAGGCCCGTAAGCAAGGCCAAAGTGGCCGGGGCCGGATTGGGAAGCACGCCGTGGCACCCCGTGATCAGACCCTGGCCTTGGGGGATAGGGCTGGTAAAAGTCCGGGCAATTCCCAAAGTGGTGACCCCGAAGGCCACCCCCACTACGTCCAAAATGGTGTCCACGGCCCCCAGTTCATGAAAGTGCACTTCCTCCAGAGGCAAGCCATGAATCTGTGCTTCTGCCTCGCCCAAAAGCCGGAACATGGACAGGCTGAGCTCCCGCACTGCAGGGGACAGATTCGCCCGAAAAATTAAATTGCAAATTTCCTGATAATGTCTGGTCTTGGAATTTTCCGAGACCAGAAAGTCAACTTTGATGCCCGTGAGTCCGGCTCTATTTACCCGCTGTGCAGTCACCTCCACCCGGCCCAAGCCCAGGGTATTAAAAACCTCTTCCATTGAAGCTCGCGATAAACCCAAATCCAGCAAGGCCCCCAAGGTCATATCGCCGGAGAGCCCCGCAAAGCAGTCGAAATATAGCCAGCGCTCAGGCATGGTGATCTTCGACAAAGAGTTCCACCTCCTTCACTACCCGGGGCTCGGCCTGACGCACCACAAAGCGCAGCCGCCCGTAACGAACTTGCTCCCCAGGTTTGGGAATATCGCCTGCTTGAGCGATGAGGAAGCCGCCTAGCGTCTCATAGTCGCCGGCGGGCAGATCCAGATTGAGCTGCTCATTGATGGCCCCAATCTCCATCCGGCCATTTATCAGATAATGTCTGTCACCCAGTTTTTTGCAGGGGGTCACCTCCTGATCAAACTCATCTGCAATCTCCCCCACCACTTCTTCCAAAAGGTCCTCGATTGTGACAATGCCCACGGCCCCGCCGTACTCATCCACCACCACCGCCAGATGGATACCCAATTGTTGCATTTCCGCCAACAGGCGGTCAATCTTCTTAATCTCCGACACATAATGGACTGGGCGCAGGAAGTCCTTGATGGGCCGGCTGGCAGCCGACTCCCCCAAAAGATCAAAGCTTGCCACCATCCCCACAATGTTGTCAATGCGCCGATGATAAACCGGCAGACGGGAGTAGCGGGTGGCACGGAACTCCTCTAAAACCTGGGAAACCATGGAGGTGTCTGGAACCGCCGCCACTTGGATCAGGGGGACCATCGCTTCCTTGACGGTGCGCGCACTGAATTGTAGTATGCGGTGGATGATTTTTCGTTCCGAGGTCTCTAAATCCACTTCCGGCCCGCTTTCCCTTACCACTAGGTGCAAATCTTCCCGCGTTATAAAGGGCACTCGGCTGGATCTATGCACCCCCGTGAGAAATAAGACCGCATGACTTACCCCTGCAAAGATCATAGTCAACGGGTAAATTATCAAAGAGGAAGCCCAAAGCAAAGGCGCCAAGGCCGGCGCCAACTGGTTGGGGCGCTGCCGGGCAATGGACTTGGGAATTATTTCGGCAAACATCAGGATCAGTGGCGGCAGGAGGAGCATGGCCAGCCACTCCCCTGAGGGGCCGAAAAATCCTAAAAAAAAGGTGGTTACCAAGACAGTGTTGGAAATCTCTGCCAGATTGGCGCCCAAAAGACAGGTCGCCACAAAATATTCCGGTGTCTTCAGAAGCTTGAGGGCCTGGGAAGCCCCTCTTTGTCCCTTTTCCGCCCGCACCTTCAGACGCCAAGGGTGTACAGAGATCAAAGAAATCTCCCCCGCGGCGAAAAAGCCTTCCACCAACAGCAACGTCAGAAAAATTACTAGCATACTCAACATAGAAATCTAATTCTACTCTCCCCCCCCACCTTCTCCCCCCTCCCTTTCTCTCCCTTAGGCGAGGCAAAAGTATGGGAGACAGGCGTTCGGGAGGAAGAAGCGGGCAAGTTGGAATCAGACGATTCTCTCCAACTCCAGCCCTAAGATTCGGGTGCCTTTCATCTTTACCACCTTGAATCTCAAGTCTCCATAACTAACCTGGTCGCCTTCCCGGGGCAGTTCTCCGAATAGGTTAAGCACCAACCCCCCGATGGTATGAAATTCCTCGCTGGGCAGAGCCAGGTCCAGGGCCTCATTCAGGTCCTCCACCGCCAGCGTCCCTTTCAGCCACCACACCCCCGGCCTGATCTCTTCCCAGGTCTTTTCGGTCTCCACAAATTCCTGGGCTATTTCCCCGAACAGCTCCTCCAACAAATCCTCCACCGTCACCAGTCCCACTAAGGAGCCGTATTCATCCACCACCAAGGCTAGTCGCAAGCGCCGACTCTGCAGTTCGGTCAATAGATCAAAGGCCTTTTTATTCTCGGGCACATAGTACGGCGGCCTGAGCAGGTGCCGAATATTTTGCCCCTCCCCACCACTCTGGGAGGACAAGCTTAACAGGTCCTTGGCATGCAGGATGCCCAGAATATTGCCGGGCTGATCCTGGTACAAGGGAACGCGGGAGTAACGCGAGCGTTTGATGGCCTGCAGCAGTTGCGGCACCGGCTGATTTGCCGGCAGACTGAAAATATCCGGTCGGGGAACCATAATCTGGCCCACCCTGACCTCGCCAAGTTTCAATAGGTTCTGGATAAGATCCCGCTCCTGGGCCGCCAGCACCCCGACCTGGTGGCTCTCCTCTACCAGGTGGACGAAATCTTCCTGCTTCACCAGCGGCGTAGAGATATCCGGCTGAAAGCCCAGAGTGGCCAGCACACCGCGGCTTATCTGCAGCAGTATCAGGCGCAGGGGGGCGAGAAACCACATGGCCCCCCGTATCAAGGGGGCCGCCAACGGAGCCAGGCGGGAGGGGTAGGCGAGAGCCAAGGACTTGGGAATAACCTCCCCCAAAAGCAAAATAATGGGCGACATCACCAAAAGGGCTACCCACTTGCCGCCTTGCCCCCAAAGACTCAGAGCCAAGGAAGTGGCCAAAACGGAGGCCAGGATAGTAATCAATTCAACCCCCACGACCAAAGTGATGAGCATCACCTGCGACTGCTGGAGCAAACTCTCCACCAAGGCCCCCCGGCCAGGGCGCTTTTCCCGCAAACGCAGCCGATCCAAGGGAGTGAGGGCAAATAAGGAAGTCTCGGCTGTGGCAAAAAAACCGTAAAGAAGGAGTAGCCCGCCCAAGGCGAGCCATCTGAGGGTATATTCCAAGGGCAAGGTGAATTTTCGGTGCTGGACTGTCAGTGCTGGGTCATGGGTTTAAACCAGGCTATTAGTAGTCCTCCTGGCAAAACTCTTCTGCGACCTGAAGCAGTGCGAGGGAACTGCCCGGCTAATTTTGTGGTGGGGGCCAACCCAGAACCCAGAACCCTAAACCCCGAACCCAAACTTAAACCACCGGCACCCGCCGGCTGGCTGGCAGCCGTTTCTTCGCCGTCCGGTTCCCGGCGGCCGCGAAGGGAGAGCGCACCAAGGCCTCGTTGAGTACCTCATCCATACTGGTCACAGTCACAAACTTGAGCCGCCGTTTGACATAGCTGGGAATCTCCACCAGGTCTTTCTTGTTGGCCACCGGAATCAAAACCTTGCGGATGCGGGCCCGCACCGCGGCAATGGCCTTTTCCTTCAAACCGCCGATGGGTAACACCTTGCCCCGCAAGGTAATCTCGCCGGTCATGGCCACATCCCGCCGCACCGGAATCCTGGTCAGGGCCGACACCAACGCCGTAGCCATAGTGATGCCGGCTGAGGGACCGTCCTTGGGGGTGGCCCCGGCCGGCACGTGCAGATGCACATCCAACTTTTCATAGAAATCCCGGGCCAGTTGCAATTGCTCCGCCCGTGAGCGGGCGTAGCTCAGCGCCGCCTGGGCCGACTCCTTCATCACTTCCCCCAACTGGCCGGTCAGGGTGAGCTGCCCCTTGCCTTTCATCAAAGAAGCCTCCACCGCCAGGGTCTCGCCCCCCACCTGAGTCCAAGCCAGTCCCGTGGCTACCCCCACTTCGTCTTTCTCCACCTCTGCTTCCGGCAAATACTTGGGCGGACCCAGATAGCGATGCAGATTCCCCCGGGTGATGTTAAAGAGCCCTTGCTCCCCCTCGGCAATCCGCCGAGCCACTTTGCGGCACAGTGAGCCTATCTCCCGCTCCAGGTTGCGTAGCCCCGCCTCCTGGGTATAGTGCAGAATAATCTCTTTGATGACTTCCACCGATAGATGCACCTCACCCCGCTTCAGACCGTTTTCCTGAAGCTGTCTGGGAATTAGAAAGCCCTGAGCAATTTTTAACTTCTCTTCCTCGGTATAACCCGCCAAACGAATGATCTCCATACGATCCTTCAGAGCTGAGGGGATGGGGTCCACCAGATTGGCAGTTGTAATAAATAACACCTTTGACAGGTCAAAGGGGACGTTCAGGTAGTGGTCGCTAAAGTTGCTGTTCTGCTCCGGATCCAATACCTCCAGCAGGGCCGCGGCCGGGTCGCCTCGAAAATCCATACCGATCTTGTCCACTTCATCCAAAATAAACACCGGATTATTGGAACCTGCGGTCTTCAGCCCCTGGAGGATCCGCCCCGGCAGAGCCCCGATGTAGGTGCGCCGGTGCCCGCGAATTTCCGCTTCGTCCCGCATGCCTCCCAAAGAGATGCGGGTGAACTTCCGACCCATGGCCCGAGCAATGGATTGCCCCAGAGAGGTCTTCCCCACCCCCGGCGGGCCCACAAAACACAGGATGGGACCCTTCATCTTCTTGTTTAGCTTGCGCACGCTCAGATACTCTAAAATGCGGTCCTTTACCTTCTCCAGGTTATAGTGATCAGCGTCCAGGATGGCCTTGGCTTCCTTCAGGTCCAACTTGTCCTTGGTGCTCTTGCTCCATGGCAACTCCACCAGCCAATCCAAATAAGTGCGCACAATGGAAGCCTCGGCCGCATCTGGATGCATCTGCTCCAGGCGGGACAGTTGCTTCAGTGCTTCTTCCTCGGCCTCCTTGGGCATACGCGCCCGGCTGATTTTCAGCCGGTAGTCCTCTATCTCCTTGCTCTGCTCATCCGCGTCCCCCAGCTCCTTCTTGATGGCCCGTAGCTGCTCTCGAAGGAAATATTCCCGCTGGGTGCGGTCCATCTCTTCTCGCGCCTGGGAGGCAATCTTGGCCTGGATGGCCGAAACTTCCAACTCCTTCCGTAAAAAGTCATTGACCTTGATAAGCCGACGAATGGGGTCCAGTTCTTCCAGCACCGCTTGGGCTTCCTCAATCTTGAGGCGCAGATTGGCCGCCACCAGATCGGCCAGATGCCCCGGATCCTCAATGGAATCCAGGATGGACAACAGGTCCGGCGACATGACACCCTTCAACGTCAAAATTTTCTCCGACATCTCCCGGGCATTGCGCATCAAAGCCTCGGTCTCGGCCGTGATCTCGCTCACCGCCCTCTCGGGGACCACTGTATGGGCCACCTGAAAGAAGGGCCGTTCCTGAAGAAACTTGACGATTTGGGCCTTCGCCTTGCCCTGCACCAGAATCTTCAAACGTCCGTCCGGCAGCTTCAGCATGCGCAGAATCAGGCTCACTGTGCCCAGCCCATAAATCTCTTCCGGCTCCGGGTTTTCAATGGCTTGATCCTTCTGGGTGGCCAAAAACAACAACCGCTCCTCGGCCAACGCCGCCTCAATGGCCAACACCGAACTTTCCCGCCCCACAAACAGGGGCAGCACCATATTGGGAAAGACCACCACGTCCCGCACTGCCAACAAGGGCAGCACCGATGGGATGATAATTTCTCCGCCTTCTTCTTTATCTTTGTCTTTGTGAGAAGTCATTTATTCTCCTGGCCTAAATTTCCTGAAAACCTGATCAGATTCGGGGACCAGACTCCCTTGGTGAGTGTACCCGGCGCCCGCGTCGATATCCTTTTCCGCTAGTTAGATATCCCCATCCCTGACAGGTTAATTTTATTGTCACACCGCCAGCCAATATCGCTGGCTGGTTGGTCAGCCAAGCCCAAGCTCGAAGTCTGATGGTTGACAGCTGTTTTTTAAAATAATGCCTTTCCCCACATTTGGCAATAGCTTTAAGCTAAGTGGATAGTTTACTTAGATTTACTGAAATTTATTTCTGACCCCCAAGGATATCTGACCAATTGGCGAGCTGAATCTGAATATGAGGTTTAAACCACTCTTGGGCTTGGCACCTCTTGCCTTTTTCCGTTATTATGCCACAATGCAAGCAGTGAGGCCGTCTTCATGAGAAAATACCTGATACGATTAATCCTTGCCACCGGCCTGTTTCTTTCGATGGCTCCAGCCATGAGCCGGGCGGCCGATGGAGACTGGTTCCAATGGGGGACGGAGGGCTCCTATATGCATCAGGTCTCCCACCTCCTGTTTCTGGCTGCCCTGATCTTTTTCATTGTAGAGATGCGGCGGGGGAGGCTGGCGCAGCAGCGCGGCTTCCACCTCTTCACCTGGGCCTGTGGGATTCTGGCTGTCTGGAACCTGGATGCCGTCATCGGACATGCCCTGGACTGGAGTTTGATGAACCCCGTTATCCTCGATCAGGGATGGCAAAAGCGCCTACTCATGGAAGACCTGCACACTTGGCTGTTTTACCTCACCAAGTTGGACCATTTTTTACTGCTGGCACCGGCCTTTTACCTGTTCTACCGCGGCCTGCAAATCATTAGCCAGGGACCTCCGAGCCGAACATCATGACAACGCTGCCGCTTTTTCCCATCTGGCTGGCTGAGGCCCTGAGCGCTGTCTTGGTGCTTTGCTTCACTTGGCTGGCTTATCGGCTAAGCCGCCGCCTCATGGCTCAAGACCCGGAGAACCCTTTGTGGCTATTTCTGAACTGGTTGGCCACGGCCTTCGTCATCTTTGCGTGCACTCACGCCCTCTCCCATGCCCTTCAGGACATCATCACTTTTTACCGGCCCATTCCCTGGCTGGTACGCCTGCGCCGCCTCATCGGGGGCTTAGACAGCATTATTTATGTGGCCATCGCCACCATCACCCTGTTTTTCCATCGGATGCAGCGCCTCTACCACCGCATGGAAACGGACCACCATCAGCTCGAGGAGACCACCCAGGAAATCTTAGCCTTGAACCGGGAAATGGAGGCCCTGGTCATGGAACGAACCATGGCCGAGATGGCCTTGGGCATGGCCCATGGCATTCGCAACCCCCTTCATGTCATCGGCGGCTTCAGCCACCGCCTCCTGAAAAAGACCGACCCTGCCGACCCCACCCGTACCTGGCTGACCACCATCGCTGACGAGGCTCGCCGCATCGAACAGATAGTGGCCCGCTTTGAAACCCTGGCACAGAGAAAGACCTCCTTTTTTGACCAGGAGGATCTTAACCTTATCATAGCCGAGACCTTGGAACTGATCCGCCCGGAGATTAAAGCCAAAAAGCTGTCTCTAATCTCCGACCTTCATCCACAACCCATTCGCGGCCGCTTCAACAAACACCTGTTGCGGGTGGCTTTGGCTCACCTCCTGCGCAATGCCATTGAAGCCACCGGCCCATATGGCCGTATCCTGCTCCGCACCCTTTTGGAAAAGGACTTTGCCGTAGTGATCGTCCAGGACAACGGCCGAGGCATGTCTGCAGAGGTGGTGGACAAGGTCTTCGTGCCCTTCTATACCACCAAGATCGGCGGCACCGGCCTGGGCATGGTCTTCGTCCGTCAGATTGTCGATGAACACCGGGGCGTCATCCACCTGACCAGCCAAATCAACCAAGGGACCACCGTCACCATCCGTCTGCCCTTGCGCTTCACTGAAGCTCCGGAAGTTTCTCAAGACCTGGAAGAGGCCATTCCTCAGACCACCACCGAAACTTAGCCCCAATCATTGGCCAAATTTCCAGCCCGCCACGATTTAATTTGCTGCCGAGCGCCGGTTCTCAGGCAGATCCAATAAGCTGAAGGCGATGGTTTGCTGGGTTTCTGCCAAATTATTTTTTTATTCAATAAATCACTGCAGCTGCCGATCTTACCCTATAGAATGGATATCTGATGAGGAGGCCATGCTATTCCTGAATGGTAGGCTGGTTGATTCTTCCCGATCTTCCTGGGCATTGAGAAAAATTTCTTGCGCCAATCCCAAAGGGCGACGGCCAGACCCATGATAAATCCGAGAAAGCGGATTGCCCGGCGGGTAAAGCGTCTCTCGGTGAAGCTGGCTGTCAGGGAAATTAACGGCCAACCAGTCACGGAGACTTTTATCTTGGACATCAGTTCTTTGGGGGCCAGATTGGAGACCTCAACTCCCTTGGCGCCCCGCTGCCCGGTGAGAATCTTGGCCTCATTGCCTGGGATAAACCAAGAGATGGAACTTTCTGGACAGGTGATGTGGATGCGCCCCCGGTTGGAGGCACCAGGTCGCTTTCAGATGGGCTTGCGATTCTATGTCCCCCAATGGGACCTTGATCGCCTGCTCAAAGAAATCATGCGCTAAGCCTGCCCTTCTCCTGGATCAGGTCTGCGTGGTTAAGGGCTGCGGCGGGGGAGAGGCTTTTGGGGCGGGCGTTGCTCTGATTGGCCGTGGACTCACCTGTCGGATGGGACAATAACGGCTCACGAGTTGTAAGTAGTTTCTGGTTTCCGTGGGCAGTGTCCGACCCCGCTCCAGGTTGCCCGGTCCCCAGTTGTAGGCCGCCAGGGCCAGGGGCACGCTGCCGTTATAACGCTCCAACATATCCTTGAGGTATCGGGTGCCGCCGTCAATGTTCTGCGCCGGGTTATATGCCTGTTGCACCCCCAGGTCCCGGGCAGTGCCGGGCATCAGTTGCATCAAACCCATGGCCCCCTTGGGGGAGGTGGCCCGAGGGTTGAAATTGCTCTCTACCTTGATGACGGCTCGGATCAATTCCTCCGGCACTTGATGGCGAGCCGCCGCCGCCTTGATCAGGTGGTCATAGGCGGACGGATCCATGGTCCTCCCACCCCCACTCTGGCCGAAGTAGCGCTCCACTTCGAGGCGCCGCGTGCTCTTGGCAGAACGATCAGCGCCGGCCCCTACCCCTTGCCGGCCACCCACTACCGCCCCGCGCAGCAGCAGATGGGCTAAATGCGCTTCCGTCACATTGCCCAAACCTCGACCACCAGGAAATTCTTGCCGTCTTGAGCTCAGAGTGCGTGACCGATCCTGCCGGCTAACCATAGACTCCGCCAATATTTTCACAAAATCCCGGCCAACGCCGGCCAATCCTGCCGTGGCCCTAGATCGCACCACTGGCAGCTTTCCCCTATTGGCTGAGACTGCTGCCACACCGGCCGCCAGGTCCTTGTAAACGGGAGTACGAAACATCACCTTTACTTATTGCAATACCTATACCTGTATTAATTTTCCCGGACTTTTTTCCTTCTTGCTTGGGACTTCTTGACGACCATCTTACCACCCTGCAATTTGGGTCAAGCTGAACTTCCACCTTGGCATCTATTTTTTCCAAGGGCCTGGAGAAGTGTGCCGGCTGTTTAAAATGAGTCTGCATTGATTGATTTCCACAAGCTAAAGGGCTAACATCGACACACTTGAGGTCACAGATGGTGACCTCAAGTCGGTGGGGCGGCCGCCGCTATCCTACTTCGCAGCCATACAGACGCCTTGTACCTGGACCCGGAATTTTTTACCAGTCGGGACGTTCACCTCCACATCCCTACTGGCTCCGTCCCCCGTATTACCATCGTGCTGGCTGAGGAACTGGCGCCCTTAATCGACTTGGTGCTGCTGCCAGCGGGCAGTCATATTAATGAATTCATATTTCGCACCCTGGAGAATCTTGTTTATCAAAGATCAAGGAGGCTGGCGGTCTTTTTGGCGGCAAAAGCCATAGATGTAGAGTACCTCTCCCAAACCTGCTTTTTAAAGAAACAGCCGAGGGCGGCTGTCTTGTATTTCAATTCCCGTCCTTTTGCTTTGTTCCATGAGTTTTGAATTATGCCCCCTTAGGGGATGCGAAACCTGTGTAATGAAGTGTGTCAACGTCCCCAAAGTTATGCCGGCCCTGATTCACCGGGGAGTCTGCCAGAAAAAAACCATCCGGCAAAGTAACAAGTATTGACCCGTCTAGAGTTCTAACATTCCTTGCAGGATGCCGGACATTTCCTGCCGCATCTCTGCCAGAAAAAGCTGCCCTGGGGCGGTGATCTCATAATACTTACGTGTCCGTCCTCTGTAAATCTTGATGCGGCTCCGCAACAAGGCGGCATTTTCGAGGGTATGAAGGAGGGGATACAGGGTTCCAGGGCTAACGTCGTAACCGAAGGTCTGCAACTGCTTTTTCAATTTACCGCCGTAAGAGGGGGCTTTGTCAATCTGATGTAATACGAAGAACCACAGGAGTCCCTGCCAGAATGACCTTCTCAGGCGCGTTTCGAAGTTCATGCTCGAAGAATGATATATATCGATTTTGATATAATTAGATTATCGTTATTTTTTTGTTAACCTGATTTAGGTTTTAAGATGTGATAAATATTGCGGCGTAAGGAGGAAGGTTATGGCTCTGTTTGACAATGGCTTGAAGAGCTCTCTGCCCAGCATTCTTGTGGTTCTAGGCGTGGCCATGGCCGCGCCCATCGTCCTGCCGGCCGTGGCCGCGGTGTCTCGCCCCCTGGCCAAGACCCTCATCAAGGGCTATCTGGCGCTGGCTGACACTGTTAAGGAATACGCCGCCGAAGCCGGCGAACAGATCAGCGACCTTCTGGCGGAATGCAAAGCTGAGCGGGCGGCGGCCGCGGCGAGGGGGGCGGCGGTAGCTGAGGCCCAAGAGCAGCCGCCAGCGTAGTAAAGGCGGGAAGGGCGCGGTTATGACCGTTGAGGGCATCCAGGTGGTTCATGTTCTGCCCGGCAGAGTGCGCCTCAAGGCAGCCAAAGTCAAGGGGGACCCGGTCTTTGCTCAACAGGCTGAAGCCAGGCTCAGCCAGGTGCCGGGAATTGAGAAAGTAGAAGCCAAGCCGACCACGGGGAGCATTCTCATTTTTTACAGTTTGGCGGAGCTGCTGGCCCAGGGCGCCCTGGCGGCGCTGACCGACGGCTTCTCAGAGCTCTTCCCGGAAATCGAGACCGAGGCCTTAGAGCTCGGCTTCGAATCCCTGGTGGAGCACCTCGCCGCTGGCAACCCGGAAGGAGGAGGCAACCTGGTGGGATTCTGCAGCGCGCTCAATACCGAGGTGGGGCGGGTGCTGGGGGGTGTGGATCTCAAGCTCCTCGTGCCCATGACCCTTTTGTTCATGGGGGTGCGGAGTCTCCTGACGGCAGAAAAATTGTTGTTGCCGGTCTGGTATGACTACCTCTGGTTCGCCTTCAGCACCTTTATCATGTTGAACCGCCCAACCATTGAAGGAGGGCATTAACGGTAGGGCTTCGGGAAAAATGGGCCAAAATCGACGGGATCAGGTAAAGAAAGGTGAAAAACTCGGGACTAAGGGAGCCGGTGGTGGGGAGAGGACCTTAGGCTGTCAGCAGATTCTTTTCAAAGCAGCTCGGTGAATTTCTCTTGCATAACGCAAGAGCGGCATTCCCGCCGAGCCTTCAGCACAGAAGCGATGAACCCCACGAACACCCCAACAATCAGGCAGAGAAGATATCCAATCATCAGGCTCCCTTTCCGACAGAAAAACTTTAGAAGTCAGGATCAAGCAAAATCGGGGCCCATCAATCCAGGCCATAACTGTGACTCCCGCTAAATGAGCGCAGCCACCAGGCGTGTCAGGGCCATCTCCATGAGAGTAGTCGCCACGGTGGTGGTCATCTTTTCCAGGATGACCTGGCTGACCTTATTGTCGCCAGCCTCACTAGCCCTGCGGGTGCCTTCTTCCAGGTAACCCAACTCTTTAAGGGCCAGGATGATCTCCTCCTGGCCGATAAGACGTGGGTTATAGAGGATCAAAATGTTCCCGGTGACGGGGTTGGCCGAGACCTCATCCACCCCGACGGACAGCAACAGGTGTCTCTCAACCTCCCGGCAGGCGAGGGGAGCACCCTTGACCTCTGGGATTTTAATGCGCAACCGTCCTTCCAAAGCATGAACATAGGAAGAAATTACATTCATGATGCCTTGTCCTCTTTCTACATTTTCGATTCTGTTTCTGTTAATGGTAATTATTAGAGATAAGCATTAATTGAGCGTGTTGATAAAGTTAAAATATCGTTAATTGTGCCCGGATTGTTTTTTTAACCATTTATATACAATGGCTTGCTTTTAACCGTTCCACATTTATTCCCTTAACGAATGACTCTCTTGTGTCCGGGCCGGCCGAGGCGCATCCTTCCTCATTACCGCCACCTGGGGAGAGGAGACGAATGCCGATATATATCGAAATACTGGCATTTTGGAATTTCCCGAAAACAAGTTATAAGGAACCAGGAAGGCTCATCTCAGGTGAAGTTTTACAGATAATTGGACTTTTGATACCTGGCACTCACCAGCATCGCATAATTTGAACTCATGGACATCGACGGCCTGGAGATCATTCAGTCCCGACCGGGGCAGCTCAGCCTGGCTATAGCCAAGCTCAAGGGAAACCAGCTTTTGGCCCAGGAGCTTCAGGCTCGCTTCGGCAATATTCCGGGCATTACCCGGGTGGAGGCAGACCATAACCAGGGGGAGGTGAAAGTGTCCTACTATCTGGAGGAATTGACCTCTCTGCCGTCCCTGTTAGCCCTGAAGGAAACCATGGCTTTTTTTTTCCCGGAAATTAACCCTCTCAAGTTGGCGGCCTACCTCAGTCAATTCCTGTAAGGAGAAAACTGCCGGAGAGGCGAGGAGGCCAGCTAGGAGACGGAACCGGGACGCAATGACCTGAAAAAAACAGAAAGGACGAAGGTCCGGGAGGTAAACATGGCAGACGCAGAAACCAAAGAAGCAGGCGGCCTGGGGAAAATGCTGGGCCAGGCCGGCGCCACGGTGAAAGAGGGGCTTGTGGGCAGTCTCAAAGGTCTGCAGGAGATTGAGACCCAGATCGTCAGCCTGGCCCGGCAGACGGTCACCGACGCCCTCAAGACCACGGGGGCCGTAGCTAATGAAACCGTCACCGTCAGCAAAGACGTGTTCAAAGGGGTGATCCAGGCCACCGAAGACGTGGGCAGCGGGATCATTGTAGGCAGTAAGAACGTGGCCAAGGGCATCCTTTTGGGCGTGAAGGACGTGGGGGGCGACGTGGAGCAAGCCGCCACCAACTTGGTGAAAGGGGCGGTACGCGGCGTCGCCGAGATCGGCGGCGATGTGGCTCTGGTGGCCAAGAGTGCGGTCACCGGCGTCATGGAAGCGGCCGGGCAGATCGGCGGCAACGTTGGGGGGGCCGCCAAGGCTGCGGTGGGCGGCGCCCTGGAGGCTGTCAGCACCCTGAGCCTGACTACCGTCACCGCCCTACGAGACGTCTTGGTGAGCGCCGTGGAGGGAGTAAAGGACGTGGCCTGCGCCGTCCTCCCCAAAGGTGGCTCCCCACCCCAGGCGGTCTCTGAGGCCAGGGCCGAAGCGGCCCCGGAGAAAAAGCCCAGCCGGGGCAGAGGAGAACCGGCCTCAGTAGCCTAACCGGCCATTGACTCGGCATCACCGCTGACATAATGATATGGTCCAGGCGATCCATGCCACGGTGCCCGGAAGGGTGAGATACGCGGTTCAAGGGCTCCACCGTTGTGAGGCCCTGAAAAAACTCCTTGAATTCAAGCTGAGCCGCTGTAACGACATCACCCAGATTTCAGCCAGCGCCCTCACCGGCCATGTCTTGGTGTGCTTTAACGCCAACCACTCTCCGGAAAGCATTGCCGCTCTGATTACAGATCTTGTTAAAGAGTATCAGCAAAACACTGGCCATGGCGCTGGTGTGCCAAACTCTCAGGCGCTGACTGACAGCTCCGGTTGCAGTTTTGGTATTTCCCACTTTTACGACATCCTCAAAGATTGTTTTGCCGGCGTCAGTGCTCAACCCCGTGCGGACTGGCATCTCCTGGAAGTTGAAGAAGTGCTGGCCCGGTGGCAAACTTCCCGGGAAACGGGTCTGTCCAGTCGTCAAGCTGCAGAGAATTTGGACACTTACGGGGCCAACCTCCTGCCCGAGTCTGAACCGCGCTCCAACTGGGGGGTGTTCGTCGATCAGTTCAAGTCTCTGCCTGTAGCGCTCCTGGGCGTGGCCGCCGGGCTCTCGCTCCTCACGGGGGGGTTGGTGGACGCCGTCCTTATCGCTGGCGTGGTGGCAGCCAACGCCTTCATCGGCTATAAGACTGAAAGCGAGGCGGAAAAGACCATCAGGTCCCTCCAGACCCTGGTGCGGCCCACCGCCCTGGTGGTGCGGGATGGTCAGCGGCAGGAGATCTCCGCGGAAGGAGTTACTCTGGGAGATCTGGTGTTACTGCGGCCGGGGTGCTACGTCCCGGCGGATGCCCGTCTAGTGGCGGCCAGCCACCTTTACGTGGATGAATCAGCCCTGACCGGTGAGAGTCTGCCGGTGCTCAAAACTTCCCGGGCTCTCCAGGGGGCAAACATCCCCCTGGCAGAGCGGGTCAACATGGTGTTTATGGGCACCCTGGTCACAGGGGGCGAAGGTCTGGCCGTGGTGGTGGCCACCGGCAGCTTTACTGAAATCGGCCTGATCCAAAACCTGATGGCAGAGGCTGCCACCCCTGAAACCCCGTTGGAGCGCCAACTTGCCCGGGTGGGGGACCAGCTTGTCCTGGTGTGCGGGGGCGTATGCGGCGTGGTATTCTTCATCGGTTTGTGGCGGGGCTTGTCTTTTCTGGCAATGCTCCGCAACGCCATCTGTCTGGCGGCGGCGGCGGTGCCGGAGGGACTCCCGGCGGCGGCCACCACCACCCTGGCCCTGGGTATCCGGAAGATGCGGCACCACCATGTGCTTATCCGGCATCTCAACGCCGTGGAAACCCTGGGGGCGGTGCAGACCGTTTGCCTGGACAAAACCGGCACCATTACCCGGAACCAGATGTCAGTGGTTCAGGTTTCCGCCGGCAAACGCAACTTCCGGATCACCGGCGACCAGCTTCTTGAATCGGAAGGCTCTCTTTCCCTTTTCACCCACAAGGATTTGCGACGGCTCTTAGAGATCTCGGTACTATGCAATGAAACCGAATTATACCGGGACAATGGCAGCTATCAACTGGTGGGCACACCCACAGAGATTGCTTTGATGGAGTTGGCCCTCCAAGCCGGGGTGGACGTGACGGCGCTGAGAACCCGATATCCTCTCCTGCACATCAATCATCGCTCGGAAAACCGGCATTTCATGGGAACTTTGCACCGCCATCCACGCAAGGGGCAGCTTCTGGCCCTCAAGGGCAGCCCCCTGGAGGTGCTGGCCAAATGTAGCTGGCTCCTTCAAGGGGGACGGCGACGGCCTCTGACCGAGGACATGAGACAAACTATCGAGGCGGAAAACGAGAACATGGCGGGGGAGGCCCAGCGTGTCCTGGGGCTGGCCTATGGAGAAGGGGAGGCCGCGTGCCTCAGCAGTGACGGTAATGGGCTGACCTGGCTGGGCATGATCGGCATGGCGGATCCCATCCGGCCCAGGGTGAAAGAAACCATCGCGGCCTTCCACCAGGCAGGCATTGAGACAATCATGATCACCGGCGACCAGGGGCCCACCGCTTACGCGGTGGGCAAAGAACTGCAGCTCAGCCCGGGGTTGCCCTTGGAAGTTTTGGACTCTTCCCACCTGGACCAGTTGAACCCCGAAGCTCTTACAGCCTTGGCCAAACGGGTGCATGTTTTCGCCCGGGTGAGCCCCTCCCACAAGCTCGCTATCGTCCAGGTGCTCCAACAGGCCGGCAAAGTCATCGCTATGACAGGGGATGGCATCAACGACGGCCCAGCCCTGAAAGCGGCGGATGTCGGCATCGCCATGGGCCATACCGGCACTGACATTGCCCGGGAGATAGCCGACGTGGTGTTGGAAGAGGACAATTTGGACACCCTTATTATAGCCATTCGGGACGGCCGCACCACTTACCACAATATCAGAAAGTCGGTGCACTTTTTTCTGGCCACCAATTTAAGCGAAATCATGTTGACTTTTGTGGCCTTGGCGGTGGGCTTGGGTTCCCCCCTCACCGCCATGCAACTCTTGTGGATCAATCTGATTTCCGACATTTTCCCCGGCCTGGCCCTGGCTCTGGAGGGGCCGGAGCCTGATGTCTTAGCACGCCCGCCCAGAAATCCCGATCGTCCTATTTTCACCGCGGCGGAGTATAAGCGCATGGCCTTTGAAGCGGCAACTATTACTGCCGGGGGGCTGGGGGCTTACATTTACGGCCTCGGGCGTTATGGCGCGGGATTACAGGCCAGCACTTTGGCCTTCCACGGCCTAACCACGGGCCAACTTCTGCATGCCGTGAGCTGTCGCTCGGAGCGGCATGGCCTTTTCAGTGCCGAGAGTCTCCCCCCCAATCGCTATCTGAACTGGGCCTTGATAAGTTCATTTATCCTCCAGGGATTTGCCATGATGACGCCGGCGATCAGACAGATCTTGGGACTGGCCCCCCTTGGCCTGCTGGATGGCTTGGTGATCAGCCTGAGCGGGCTGCTGCCCCTCCTGGTAAATGAGGCCACCAAAAAGCCCTCTGACAATGAAGCCCCAGGCCCTGAACCTGAAAACAAGGATCACCCATGAAAGAAGATTTTATTTTTATCTCTGAATCCGTCACCGAAGGGCATCCCGACAAGCTTTGTGATCAGATCAGCGACGCCATTGTGGACCATTTTTTGACCCAGGACCCTTATGCCCGGGTGCGGGCGGAATGCGCCGTAGCGACTGCTATCCTCTTTATTGCGGCCCGGTTTGTGTCGGAGGTCAAGGTGGACGTCGCCTATATCGCCCGCAAGGTTATCGCTCAGGCAGGATACGCCCGGTCCAACTTCGACCCCCGCACCTGCAGCATTCTGACGAGCCTTCAAGAATATCCCCCGGAGGGCGATTTGTTTTTCAACGAACAGCGGCTGGATGATGACCAGCTTGACCGGATCAAGGCGCGGCAGCAGGCCACGGTCTTTGGTTTTGCCTGTCGTCAGACGGAAGCCCTGATGCCCCTTCCCATCTGGCTGGCCCACAAATTGGCCCGGCAGGTGATGACCGCCCGGCAAGAACCCCTCCTGGCGTCCCTGTCCCCGGACGCCAAAATTCAGGTGGGGGTGGAATACCGGCGCCGCCGACCGGCGCGCATTCACAGCCTGACATTGGTTTTGAGCGCCAGCCAGGCCATGTCGGGAGATTTTGAGCGGCGGCGGTTTGAGGAGCAGGTGCGGGAGGCCGTCATCCTACCGGCATTCCAGGGAGAAGCCATTAACCCTGACGGTCAGACCCTGATCTTTATAAATCCCCTGGAAAATCTTCTGGTGGGCGGGCCGACCGTGCACTCCGGGCTTACCGGCAGGAAGACCGGCACCGATACCTATGGCGAGTACGCCCGGCAGAGCGGCAACGCCTTGAGCGGCAAGGACCCTCTGCGCATCGACCGCACCGGGGCCTACGCCGCCCGGCACGCCGCCAAGAACGTGGTGGCCGCCGGCCTGGCAGAGGAATGCGAGGTGCAGTTGAGCTATTGCATCGGTCTGGCCCGGCCGGCCAGCGTCCAGGTGGAAACCTTTGGTACCGGCAAGCTTTCAGATGAGAAGCTGGCCGCCCTCATAGAAAAACATTTTGATTTCCGTCCGGCTGCCATCCTGAGAAATTTTCAGCTGCGCCACCTGCCAGCCCTGCACAAGGGAAATTTTTATCGCCGTCTGTCAGCCTATGGCCAGGTGGGCCGGGTGGACTTGCGTCTGCCTTGGGAAGAGCTCGACCTGGTTCAGAAGCTTCACGACGTTTCCACCTGACGACCCCAAAGATTTCGTCCAAATCGCGCCGACACCCTGAATTGAAGATCTCCCGGGTTTTTGCCAGCCTGCCTCATCTCTCTCCCCCCTTACCAGGAGGTCATAGCCTCTTTTTGCTTTCTGCTCACCCGTCGTTTTCTTGCTGTCTCCCGACTTAAAAAACTCTAAAGGGAACGCCAACATTTATTGCCACCGGGCCGTAGGCTCACCTCCTAAAAGCACCCCACCCATCGCCTCCGGGCTCAGGTGTTAAGAAATCCGCTGGTATAGTTTGCTAATCAATTTCACATATGAAACCCATGCATAATTAAATAAATAACAATATAAAGGTAATTAGTAACCGTTCAGTCCCCCTTTTATGATGAGGCCAAAATTTTCTGAAAAAATGAAAAAGGCGCGATTTTTTTTGAAGAATAGTGTATTCGAGGTCTTGTGGCAGCAAGGCCGATTAGTCCAGAGACTTGGGCAAAGCTCCCGCCAGCGGTACAGGCTTATCTCCTGTTTTTGGAGAATGCCCTGCGCCAAGCTCTGGATAGCATTGCCCAACTGGAGCTGCGGGTCAGCGAGTTGGAGGCCAGGCTTAATCGTCATTCCGGTAACTCCTCTCTGCCTCCCTCGCCAGATCCGCCTCACGCTCCCAGAAACCGAAAAGAAAAGAGCCGGGTGGTCAAAAAGGGCACCAGGGAAACCACCGGGAGTTGGCGCCGCCCGAGAAGATCAATAAAAGCGTGAAGCACCGGGCGGAGACCTGTCCGCACTGCCGCAGTGCTCTGAAGCACACGGAGGCCGCGCAAGCTCCTCTTGTGGAACGGCACCAGGTCTGGGAATTGCCGGAAATTCAACCGGTCATCACCGAACACCGGTTGTTGCCCGGCTGGTGCCCCCATTGTCAGACTTGGGTGCAACCGGACTTGCCGGCCGAAGTCGGTAGAGGCGCCTTCGGCCCCCGGCTGCCAGCCTAAGTCGCCATCCTCACCGGCCGCTTTCGCCACAGCCGCCGGCAGGTGGGGGAATTGTGGCGGGAACTGTTGCGGCCTGCGCCTCAGCCTGGGAAGCATCCAGAGCCTGTGTGAAGAGACCTCTGAGGCCCTGGCCATCCCCTACCGGGAGGCCAAGGAGACAGTGGCCCAGGCCGAGAGGGCGCATCTGGATGAAACGGGTTGGAAGGAAAAGGGGAAACGCCGTTGGTTGTGGGTAGCGGCAACCAAGCTGGCCACCGTCTTCCTGGTCTCGGGCAGCAGAAGCCGCAAGGCGCTGCAAGAGCTGATAGGCGAATCCTTCCAGGGCATTGTCCCTAGCGATCGCTGGGG
>DYLF01000129.1 GCA_020722205.1 Desulfobacca acetoxidans | reverse complement strand
AAGCTCTTTGAAAAGAATTTCTATGGCCCAGCGCCCCGTGGCACTTCAGGCAGGCCTTCTCAGTGTGCATCGGACGCATGAAGCGCAAGTGAGGTTCCCCCCCCGATTCTTCCACTTTCAGAATCTCGAAGGCTCCGGCTTCGAAGGCTTTCAGCGCCTCGGTTTCCCAGGGATCAGGAGCATTTTCCGGGCGTATCGGCTTGAGGCTGGTGATATGTCCCTTGATGCCGTAAAGCTGGGTCGCCAGTTCATGCACCTGGCGCGTCATGTATGCCGGGTTTATCAGGGTCAGCGCGGCCGGAAGGAGTCTTGATATCCCGTTCCGGTACATGCGAAAGATAAGGGTTGGGCTGGGTCTCGGGGGTAATGGGAACATAGACCCCCCCATGGCCGGCTGCCCAAAGCCGGTAAACCAGGTCTTTGTTGTAACTGAGCTCCGCCTCGGTGCTGCCCAGTTCCAGGGCTGTTTGTCGGGCCTGGTAGGAGTTCCACAGCAAAGAGGCCGCCACCAGGGCGCTCCAGATTCCACTTAACCACCAAGACACCCCCCCCTTCCAGTTGAACAAATTCATTCAGGGTACCAGGATTATATCGAATTCTTAATGGATCATTCGGACAGGCTAAAATAAACCGAAATCTGCAGTCAATGCGTAAATATGACTAAATCGTTCTGGTTAAAATTTACCAACCTCATCTGCTCATGGATTTTTTATCCCCTCAAAATGTGGTGCCTCTCAAACGCTATTTTCAACGCCTGCGGCACAGTCGGGACGCCTGGGCCTGCCGGCCATCTTTTTGCGCGGCAAGGGGGCTGGGTCTCGCCGAGCCCTTGTCCAGAAATTCACTCCGGCCGCTTCGGGTCGGGAAAACTGCCGGAAATTAAACGGCTATCTAACCGTAAATGTCAAAGGTCTGGCCCTTGACTTCCTCGTGCTCCAGGCAGCCCTGCAAATAGTTGAGCACATCGGTGATGGCGATGGGCTGCACCGGATTATGAACCCAGCAGGGGGTGATCATCACCGGCAGGCGGTCCACCAAATATCGCATGATTTCAAAGGACGCGCTGCCCGAGCCCAAAATCATGGCGGCCCGGAGAAAAGTGGCGTGCACCGGGCCGGATTGGAGTATCCGGGCCACCTCAAGGCGGGAGCGCAGGTGCTCGCTGAGGTGCGGGTCGCTCACCCCGCCAAGGCCCCCGAGATAGATGATGCGGTCCAACCCGGCGGCCTGTGCCGCCCGCACCATGTTCCGGGCGCCTTGGCGGTCGGTCTCGCTGAAGCTTCCGGGCGCAGCCAGCATGGAGTGGACCAGGTAAAAGGCCGCGCTGCAGCCCTGGGTGGCCTGGGTCAAAGAATCATAGTCCAGAACGTCCCCCCTGGGCCAGTTCCACCAGGGGGTGGCTTCCCCAGGGGCGTCCCTTGAGCTTGCCCACGGAGCGACCCAAGGCCCGGACCCGGTAGCCGGCATGGAGAAGTTGGGGCACCAGGCGGCCCCCCACATAGCCGGTGGCCCCGGTGACTAATACAGGTTTGGCTTTGGGATCCATGGATTTTCTCTCTAAGTCTTTTAGTAAAAGAAGTTAATCAGTGCAATAAATACAGACAAGCAGCGGAGAATCCTCCAGTTAGCTATCAGCATTTCTGCTGCGGCACCAAGGCCCGGAAAGCCAGTGCCGAAACAACTAATAATGCTGCGATGAGAGCAAAGGGCCACCGAAAGTCCACACCGCCCCAGAGCCCGATAAGCGCGCCGGCCAATAAGGGTCCGGCGGCGTGGCCCACGTCGAAAATCGTGCCGAAGGTGCCCATGGCGGCGCCCAGGTGCTCCCGTTTACAGAAATCCGCCACCAGGGCTGCGGCCGAGGAGGTGACCACCGCCTCCCCCAGTCCAAAAACGGCGGCCAGCGCCAAAAGGACCGAATACTGCTTGAACCAGGGGATCAGGGCCAGGGGCAAAGCGCAGGCGAACATGCCCCAGAAAATCAAGGGCTGGCGCCCGTAGCGGTCGGAAATTGCGCCCATGATGGGTTTGGCGATGATGGTGGCCACCACCTGCACCCCCCAGAGCACTCCCGCCTGGAAGGCCGAGAAGCCGCAGATAACCACGGCATAAATGGGAAGAAAGGCCTCCAGCGCGCCCAGGGCCAGGTTCTGGACCCCTTCCATGTTGCTGGTCATCAGGATTTTGGGATCCAGGAGAAGCTCCCGGATGCCTTGGCGGAATTTCCCACACACCGCAGCCAGGGTGCGGCCACCCCCGGTCTTGACTGACTCCCGGCGGCCCCGCAGGATATAGGAGGCTGCGCCAAAAGAAACCAGACCCAGGCCGGCCACCACCCCATAGACTGCATGAAAATAGCTGAGCTGCGGGGTGCCCTGGGCCGCAAGACAGGTCAACAGGAAGCCTCCCAGGGGTGCGCCCAGGAGGTTGCCGATGATGGTGACCGCGGAAAACCAGGACAGCATTTCGGCCCGGCGGGTTTCCACTAGGTCAGCGACCACCGCCATGGCCACGGGGCCGTAAATGGCTGTGGCAAAGCCGTGAAAGAAACGCACCACCACCAGGTTCTGATAAGAATTCACCAGGAGATAGGCAAAGGGGACCAACGCGAAAAAGGCTAGACCGAGGAACAGGGTGCGGGTCTTGCCGATGACGTCACTGAGCACGCCGGCGGGCATCTTGAAGAAAATGCCGGTGATGGTGGAGATGGCCACAGCCAAGCCGATACCTTCGGGACCGGCCCCCAAATAGGCAGCAAAAAGGGCAAGCACCGGGGTGCGGGCCAGGGCGTAGGACAGTCGGGCGAAAAAGCCCACCACACATAAGCCGGCGAAAACTCGGGTGGGGCTCGAAGATGAACGGGGGGTGGTAATAGTCACGGACGGACGATGTCGCCTGAATTAATCCCAACCTTTGCCTGGCAAGAAATAATAACATAAAGTTGGATTTGTTTCATTTCCCCCACGTTCGGAACCGGGTTGAAAGGCGAGGGGCGTGGAGAGAAAACCTGATGAGGGAGGAAAAAGTCGTGTGGAGCATACCTGATGCCTGGCTGATGAAGAGAGTTTTTCTGGGGTTATTATCTTTGGCCGTGGTCCTATCAACCGGATCCGAGGCCCAGGCGGTGGCCAAACCGGTACGGGTGAAGCTCACCACCGGCATGGGGGACATCGTCCTCGAACTGTACCCGGACAAGGCCCCGGCCACGGTGGCCAATTTCCTGCAATACGTCAA
>DYLF01000040.1:10762-21134 GCA_020722205.1 Desulfobacca acetoxidans | reverse complement strand
GGGAGCGGGTGCTCTACGACATGGCCATGCGCCGGGAACTGGAAGCCGCCGCCGCGGCGGAAGAGGTGTAATGATTATTACCGGGCCTCTTCATGGGTCCGCTGAGAAAATTTCCTTTATGAAAAAGGAAGGAGGACGCCACAGTGTCAAGAATTATCATCTCCGCCGCCATCCGTGGGGCGCACAAGATTGTGGAAAAATGTGCGGCCAAGCTGGATGAGGCTATTGCTAAATACGGGGAAAACCAGGAGATCGGTTTCCCCAACACTGCTTACTACCTGCCCATTATTTACTCCCTGATGGGCATCAAGATCGAAAAACTGAAAGATGCCGTCCCGGTAATGAACCGTTGCAAAACGCTGCTGCCGCCTGTGCCGGCGGAGAAGCATTACCTGCCTTACCTGGGACCGGGTCTGGATGCCGGTTTGGCCACCCTGTTTGCCGAGGAGATCTTTGAGGCCATCCGCATTCTTGAACAGCCGGATTTCTATTACTTCGGTGAAGATCTGATCGAAAAAGGGGCGGAGAGAATCTGGTCCGGCCCGGCTGATGACGTTATCATGCGCAAACGGGGCATTGAGTTTGTGGATGGTACCGCTCCCGGCTTCGCCGCCATTGTGGGCTCCGCGCCCTCTGTCCAGGAAGCGGTGGATTTGGTCCTGGAATATCAGAAGAAAAACCTTTATATCTTCTGCGCCGCCCGGGACGTGGAGGGCAAGACCTCGGCGGTTGAGCAATTGCTGGAGGCCGGGGTACAGATCGGCTGGCCCACCCGCATCGTGCCCTTCAGCCCGGACATTTCCGGGGCGGTCTTTGCTCTGGGCTTCGCCAACCGGGCGGCCATGTCCTTTGGTGGATGCAAACCCGGTGCCGCCTTGAAGAACCTGATCTACAATAAGGAGCGCATCTTTGCCTTTGTCAACCCGCTATCCTTCATCCCCGACGAATGGTACGCCAACGCCGCCGGGGCCATCAACTACGGCTTCCCAACCATAACCAATCAGGACATCCCGCAGATTCTGCCCACCGGCATCTGCACCTATGAGCACGTGGTCTCCAATGTGCCCATGGCAGAGCTGGGGGCTAAATCCATCGAAGTCCGGGGCCTCAAAGTCGCCATCACCCACATCGACATTCCGGTGAACTTCGGCGCCGCCTTCGAAGGTGAGCGGGTGCGGAAAGACGACCTCTACGCCGAATGCGGCGGCGGCAAGACTCAGGCCGTGGAGCTGGTCACCAGCGCCCGGATGGACGAAGTGGAAGACGGCAAGATCGAGGTCATCGGCCCCGACCTGCCGGATCTGCCCAAAGACAAAATCCCCATGCGTCTGCCCATGGCCGTGGTGGTGGAAGTGGCCGGCCGCAACTTCCAGCCCGACTTCGAGCCCATTCTGGAGCGCCAGATTCACCACCTGGTGAACTATGCCCAGGGCGTCATGCACATCGGGCAGCGGGACATCGCCTGGTATCGCATCGGGAAGAGTGCAGTGGAGAAGGGCTTCACCTTGAAACACATCGGCACCATCCTGCACGCCAAATTCCACCAGGATTTCGGGACCATCTTTGACAAATGCCAGGTGAAAATCTACACTGTAAAAGATAAGGTGGACGAGATCACCACCATGGCCCGGAAGATCTATGCGGAGCGGGATGCCCGTATCGAGGGGATGACTGACGAGACCACCGAAATCTACTACTCCTGCACTCTGTGCCAGTCCTTTGCGCCCAACCATGTCTGCGTGGTCAGCCCGGAACGCACTGGCCTGTGTGGCGCTTACAACTGGATGGACTGCAAGGCTTCTTATGAGATCAACCCCACCGGCCCCAACCAGCCCATTAAGAAGGGCGAGACCCTGGACGAAAAATACGGCAACTGGAAAGGTGTCAACGAGTTTGTGTTTAAGGCTTCCCGCCAGGCGGTAGCATCGTATAACTTTTACAGCCTGGTGTACGACCCCATGACCACTTGCGGCTGCTGCGAGTGTATCTCGGCGGTGCTGCCCATGTGCAACGGTGTCATGACCGTGAACCGGGAATACAGCGGTGAAACCCCCTGCGGTATGAAGTTTACCACCTTGGCCGGCGTCATCGGCGGCGGTCAGGTAACCCCGGGGTTCGTGGGCCACAGCAAGTACAACATCTGTCAACGGAAGTTCATCCTGGGAGACGGCGGCCTTGCCCGGGTGGTGTGGATGCCCAAAATGCTCAAGGAGGAAATCCGGGAGCGCCTGCTCAAACGGGGCGAGGAGATCGGCATCCCCGATCTCATTGACCGCATCGCCGACGAGACTGTGGGCGTTACTGAGGATGAGATTCTGACCTTCCTGACAGAGAAGAACCACCCGGCATTGAGCATGGAGCCCATTATCGGGTAGTAGGAAAGATTTCACAGATTTCTAATTTTCTAAAATCGCAAGAAATCTGTGGCGTATCAAATCAGCGGGGGGCAGGAGGTGCGCCCCTCCTTCTCCCGCTGGCAGTGGGGCCGGCTTGTCAGCCGGAGCCTGCCAGCAATTGGACGACCCGGACGGCTCTGATCGTCCGGTCCTACCGCCATGGATATGGACAAGGAGAGAATCGATGGCTTTAACTGGAATTGCAATTTTTAAAATGCTCCCCAAAACCAACTGTAAGGAATGCGGCTTTCCCACCTGCCTGGCCTTTGCCATGGCCCTGGCCAGCGGCAAGGCAGAATTGGCAAAGTGCCCTTACGTGTCCGAAGAAGCTAAAGAACAACTGGCCGAGGCCTCGGCTCCGCCCATCCGCCCGGTGAAGCTTGGCCCCAAAGACGCCGTCAAGACCATCGGCGGCGAGACGGTGATGTTCCGTCATGAAAAGACCTTCTTCAACCCCACCCTCATCGCCGGCCTGTTGACCACGGCGATGTCCGACGCCGAGGTCAGCGCCAAGCTCGACACTTTTATGAAGATGCAGTTTGAGCGGGTGGGCCTCAATCTCAGACCGGAAATGTTTGCCATTCAGGATGTGGACGGCGATGCCGGGAAATTCGCCGCCTTGGTGAAAAAGGTGATGGAGGGCAGCGACGCCCTGATCATGCTGTGCAGCGATAAACCTGAAATCCTGAAGGCCGGGGCTGAAGTGGCAAAAGACAGGAGACCGATCCTTTACGCCGCCACGGCCGCCAATGCCGACGCTATGGGTGCTTTGGCCAAGGAGTTGGATCTGCCTTTGGTGGCCAAGGCCGACGGGTATGATGCCCTGGCAGAGCTCACCACCAAGCTCACCGGCATGGGTCTAAAAGATCTGCTGCTGGACAGCGGCGCCCGTAAGCTTAAGCAAGTCTTCCAGGATAACATCGTCTTCCGACGGGCCGCGTTGGTACCCAAGTTCAGGCCCTTTGGCTTCCCGGTGGTCAACTGTGTGGCGGAAATGACAAATGACCCAATGTTGCAAACGGTTTATGCCGCCACCTGCATCGCCAAATACGGCGGTATCGTGGTGCTCTCGGATCTCCAGCCCGATTCTGTCTTCCCGCTCCTCTTGCAGCGGCTGAACATTTACACCGACCCGCAGAAGCCCATGATCGTCACCCAGGGCATCTACCCCCTCAACAACCCGGACGAAAACTCGCTCATTGCGGTCACCACCAATTTCGCCCTCACCTACTTCATCGTCTCGGGCGAGATCGAAGGGTGCAAGGTGCCCACCTGGCTGCTGATCAAGGATACGGAAGGTCTGTCGGTCATGACCGCCTGGGCGGCCGGCAAGTTCTCGGGCGACGACGTCGGCATGTTCGTGAAGAAATCAGGCATTACCGAGAAGGCCAAGACCCGCTCTCTCATCATCCCCGGTTATGCGGCCGCCATAAGCGGGGATTTGGAAGAGGAACTGCCTGATTGGAAAATCCTTATTGGCCCGAGGGAGGCTTCCCATATTCCAGCCTTTCTGAAATCCCTCTAGCCGAAAGCAAGGGGCCAAATATTTAGGTTAGGGGAAGGGGTAAAGACACAAATACGCAAGCTGGCAACTCCAACCCCTAACCGCTAACCTCTAATTTTAGCGAGGGTCAGTCTATGGAAAAGTTTTATCGCATCGGCGAAAATCTGAATGTAGTCACGAAAGTCTATGGTCAAGCCATGAAGGACCGCGACCCCAAGCCCATCCAGAAACTGGTCCTGGCGGAAGCCGAGAAGGGCATGGATTTCATCGACGTCAACATTGGGCCGGCCCGCAAGGGCGGGGAAGAGTTGATGGAGTGGATTGTCAAGACCATTCAGGAGGTGGTGCCCAACATCCCCTTGGCCCTGGACAGCTCCAACATTGCCGCCATTGAAGCGGGGCTGAAGGTCCACAAGGGCAGGGCCCTGATCAACTCCATCATGGCCCGGGCGGAGCGGATGGACGCCATGATGCCCCTGGTGACCAAGTATGACGCCGAGATGATCGGACTCTTGTGGGGTCCGGAAGGCATGCCCCGAGATGAACATGAGCGTGGTATGCTCACTGCCGAGATCCTGGCCAAGGCGGCGGAATACGGCATTGAAAACGAGCGCATCTGGTTTGACCCCATCATCGCACCGCTCAACATTCAACAGAACCAGTTGATGGCGGACCTGGAGTATATGAAGATGCTCCAGGACATAGCCCCCGGGGCCAAATCCACCATCGGGCTGAGCAATGCCAGCAACGGGGTGCCTGACCACCTGCGGCCCATCATCAACCGCACCTACCTCATCATGATCCAGCGCTGTGGTTTGATATCCGCCATCGTGGATGCCTTTGACGATGAACTGTCCGACATTGTGGCCGGCAAAAAGCCTGAGGCCGTTAAGGTGGTCTACGATATCATGGACGGCAAGCCGGTGGATATCCCCTCTCTGCCCAAGGACCTGCAGAATTACGCCAAGACCGCCCGGGTCATCTTGGGTCAGGTATTGTTCTCCGATTCCTGGTTGGAGATATAAACCTAGGGTCTGGGTTTTGGAATTTTAAGAAGGAAGGGGGATTGACGGTATTGCCGTCTGTCCCCCTTCTTATGTTAAGAGATGCAGGTTGCCCAAGTGGACATTTTTGACGCCGGCCTCGAGGGCCACCCGCCGGGCTCGGACAGCGAAATCCCTGGTGGTCACAGGCAGGTCGTTAAGATAGAACTGGGGATAAAAAGCCAGCAGGCTGTAAGGGATGTCCGGATTGAGAAGGGCGATAAATCGGGCCAGGGCATGAATTTCTTCTAAGTCCACATAGCCGGGGACGAGAAGGGTGCTGGCTGTGAGGAGGGGCACCGCAGGGCGCTCGCTGATGTGTGCCGCCAAGCGGGCAAAGTTTTTCAGGGTCTGTTGATTGCTGACTCCGCACAAAGCTTGATGCATCTGTTCGCTGAAGGCCTTCAGGTCAAATTTGATGACCCCGCCGCTGGCCAGGGAACTGGCCAACAGGGGTTTAAGCCAGGGGGCCTGCATGGCCCCGTTGGTTTCCCAGCAGATGCGCAGGAGGCGCCCGGCCTTGTAGGCTGCGGCCGAGGCCAGCCGGCTGGCCGCCAGGGCGTGGGGAAGCTGTGGGGTGGGGTCGCCGCCGAAATAGCAGAGGCAAGTGGTGCGTTGGTTCACCGCTGCCGCCAGTTGGGCCGCCGAAAGCCGGTCTCCCCGAAAAGTGGCTTTTTTAAAAGTCCAATTCTGACAAAACAGACAGTTGAAGTTGCAGGCGTGGTAGAAAACTGCCAAGTTAACATAGCCATGTTCCGGGCCGTTTCTCATGGCATACTGTGGATAGCCCCGGCCAGTGCCGCCGGGGCAGAACCAGTCGGCCACACAGTTGGTAGGTAAGCCGTCGTAATAATGACTCACCCCGGCGCCACTCGGATTGCCTCCCTTCAGACGCCCCTGCACTACCCGGCGGGCCCCGCAGAAACCATAACCCCCTTCGGGTATCCGGCAGCCATGAAAGCAAAGGGTGCAAGTTTTGCCGCCCGGGTCTTGCGGCGGAGTCAATGGCAGCTTAAAGGCGCGGCGGCTTTCCTGATGCACCTTCTCGATCTGTGGCCACACCTGAGGAAAGTGCGAGCGGATACAGGACGCACAGTAACCCAGCCGGGCGGAAATGATCAGATCACTCCGGCCGCAATGTCGGCAACTGGCCATTCTTTTTTAGTTACCGATTTCGCAGATTTTTTAGGACTTGCTATCAGAAAAGCGGCGATATACCAGCGAGGAGCCGCCAAAGTTAAGTAGAGGATTCCGTAAGTATCGCCATGTACTTACCAAGCCCCCCTCACCCTGACCTTTCCCCCCGCCAACGGGGGGAGAGGAGAAAATACGTTACCGAAGTTATGAACGTCAGTACTAAGCAATTAGCCCACTTCAGGGCCGGTAATCGTTAAGTAGTTGCCTAGGGACTTCCATGACTGCGCCCAGGAGGGCGTCGGTTTTAGGATCTTGAGGTATCTTTTGGTAAATCTTTAAATCTTTGAAATCTGCGGCTAAAATAGGCTAGGTTGTTGTTCCCGGCGAACCATTTTGCCGAAGTACTCCATGGTGCGGCGGGTAGCCACCCGTCCCCGGGGGGTGCGCTGCAAGAATCCGGACTGGATGAGGAAGGGCTCATACACCTCCTCCAGGGTGTCCCGTTCTTCGCAGAGGGCAGCGGCCAGGGTGTCCAGGCCCACGGGGCCGCCGTCGTATTTCTCCAGGATGGTAAGAAGAATCTGGCGGTCCATGCGGTCCAGACCCTGCTGGTCAATGTTCAGCAAGACCAAGGCGGCGTCGGCGGCTTCTCTGGTGATGCGGCCGTCGCCGTGCACCTGGGCGTAATCCCTGACCCTTTTCAGGAGGCGGTTGGCAATGCGGGGAGTGCCACGGGAGCGGCGGGCGATTTCGGCGGCTCCTTCCGGGTCAATGTCCAGACCCAGAACCATGGCGGCCCGGCTGACAATCTGAGTCAATTCCTCGGGGTGGTAGAAATCCACCCGTAAGAGCAGCCCGAAGCGGTCCCGAAGAGCAGGCGTCAAAAGTCCGGCTCGGGTGGTAGCCCCTACCAGAGTGAAGCGCTGGAGTTCCAGTTTCAGGGTGCGGGCCCCAGGCCCCTGGCCGATCACCAGGTCCAGACGGAAATCCTCCATGGCGGGATAAAGGATCTCTTCCACCACCGTGGGCAGGCGGTGTACTTCATCGATGAACAAGACGTCCCGGAATTGCAGGTTGGTGAGGATGGCCGCCAAGTCCCCGGAGCGCTCGATCACCGGCCCGGCGGTGGACTTGAAACCGACGCCCAGCTCCTGGGCGATGATGTAAGCGAGAGTGGTTTTTCCCAGACCAGGAGGGCCATGCACCAGGATGTGGTCCAGGGCTTCCCCCCGGGCTTGGGTGGCGGTAATGGCCAGTTGCAGGTTGCAGCGCACCTCCTCCTGGCCGACAAATTCCGCCAGGCGGCGGGGGCGCAGGCCCACCTCCAGACCCAGGTCATCGATCTGGCGACGGGGACTGACCAGACGCTCCTCTTCAGTCATTGTTTCCACTTTACCTCACCCACAGACGCATTGCAACTAATGAAAAAAACCATAGATTACACATAGTAAAGAGATTTCTGAATCTAAGCAGGTGTGTATCCTGCGGCTGATAAACTCCCCTCTAAAATCAATGCCCTATCTCACCGCTGGTAATAGCGCCTGGCCTCGGGTAGGTATTTCCTCATAGACATGAGCCGCTGGTCGTCGCTCGGATGGGTGGAGAAAATGTCATTTCCAGAGGATTTATTCTTCTTTTGGCCGGCCCAGCGCTGCCAGAACTCGAGAGCCAAGGCCGGATCGTAGCCAGCCTTGGCCATCAAGATCAGACCGATGCGGTCGGCTTCGATCTCCTGGGTGCGGCTGTAGGGCAGAAGAAAACCTACCGTGGCTCCTAGCTGGTAGCCGGTCATGATGGCCTGCCCGGCGTAAGGATTCATGCCCCCCAGGGCGGCGCCCAGACCCACACCCCCCAATTCCGCCAGCATGCCATGGCTGTAACGCTCCCCGGCATGCCGGGCCAGCACATGGCCGGCCTCATGGGAGATAACGGTGGCCAGGTCCGCGTCAGTTTTGATGTATTTGAAAAGACCGGTGAAAATGCCCACTTTGCCCCCGGGCAGACAAAAGGCATTGGCAATCTTATCATCCCGGAAGACCACAAACTGCCAACGGTAATCAGGTCGGTGGGCAGCCGCGGCGATGCGTTTTCCCACCCGCTGCACCTGGGCGTTAAGTTTGGCATCGTGGCTCACCGGATAGCGCTGCTGAATCTGTTTGAAAGCTTGGTGGCCCATGGAAACTTCCTGACCCTCCGAGACCATGGAGAGCTGCCGGCGGCCGGTATAGGGAACAGTAGCGCACGCCGGCAGCCAGAAAGACAGGATGGCCAGCAGGAGCAGAAATTTCCCTATTTTCATAACCAACATAAAGTCTTCAGTTTTCGGTTTTCAGTTATCATTATTTGGTATATGACTAAAACATGACAGCAGGGTTCCCTGCCGGGCAGGTCTGCCTCCCATGTTGATGAGAGTCCTTATGGAGCCAGGAGGTTATCATTATTATTCCACAAAAATCAGAAAACAGGAAACGGAAAACCAGGTATGTGGGAGTGATCGGCGGCGGTCAGGTCAATCCGGAAGTAGCCGGGTTGGCCAGGGAACTGGGAAAGGAACTGGCCCGCCGGGGTGCCGTGGTGGTCTGCGGCGGTTTGGGCGGAGTCATGGCGGCCGTGGCCCAGGGGGTTCAAGAGGGCGGCGGCGTGTGCCTGGGCATTCTGCCTGATGGCGACCGGCGCCGGGCCAACCCATACCTCACTTACAGCATCGCCACTAACCTCGGGCACGCCCGCAATATCCTAATTGCTCACAGTGCCGAAGCGTTGATTGCCGTGGACGGCAGCTACGGCACTATTTCTGAAGCGGCCGTTGGTCTCAAACTGGGCAAACCGGTAATCGGTTTGCAAGTCGATTGGGACCTGCCGGGAATGCAGCGAGCCGACGGAGTGGCGGAAGCAGTGGCAATGGCCCTCACTGCAGCAGCCGCCAAGACAAAGCCATGATCGACGCCCATGCTCATCTCAATGAAATAGAGGACTTGAACGCCGTCCTCGCCAGGGCGCGGGCGGCCGGGGTCAAGCGCATCCTGGCGGTGGGCATGGAGGTGGACTCAAACCAAAAAACCCTGACCCTGAGCCGGGATTATCCAGAGACAATTTATCCGGCCATCGGCTATCACCCTTGGGCCATCAAGAACGAAGAAATAGAAGTCAACCTGACTTTTATTCAGAAAAATCTTAAAGACTGCCTGGCTCTGGGAGAAGTGGGTTTAGACTATAAGGCCAAAGTCAAGAAGGGGGTGCAACGGGAGGTTTTTGCCAGACTTCTCAGGCTGGCCGTCGAAAATAATAAGCCGGTCATCATACATACCCGCTTCTCATACCAGCGGGCTTTTCTGATGGTGCGGCAGGCCGGTCTGGAAAGGGCAGTGTTCCACTGGTATAGCGGCGACGTTGGAGTATTGCGGGATATTCTGGCCGCGGGGTATTTCATCTCCGCCACCCCAGCTCTGGCCTACAGCCCACCCCACCAGGAGGCCGTCAAGGCGGCCCCACTGGAGCAGATTCTCCTGGAAACCGACGCTCCTGTGGAATATCAGGGCAAGGTCTCTGAACCTGCGCATCTGGTCTTCACCGCCCAAGAGGTCAGCCGCCTGAAAAAAGTTGACCTGTCCCAGGTCAAGGCTGTCACCAGCGCCAATGCCTTGCGTTTCCTGGGGCTTGAAAAATTCAGCGGGACAAGGGCGGCAAGCCGAGTCCCCCTCTTATCTTCTGACCCGTGCCCCTTATAAAGAAGTAAGCCAGCAGAGATGGTTATCTTTAGGATAAGGCGAGCACCCCCCAAGATTATTCTCAGATCGGCTACTCCTTCTTATCCAACACCTTTCTGATGACCTGGCTTAGTTGCCGTAAAACTACGGGCTTCATTACATATTCCCGTATCCCCACGGCTCTGGCGGTTTCCTGGGTCACCCGCTCACTGAAGCCGGTGGTCAGTATGATCGGCAGGTTACGGCGCACCTGGAGACACTTCCGGGCCAAGTCCAACCCGGTCATCCCCGGCATGGTCAAATCCGTGATTACCAGGTCAAAACTGTAGGGCCGGGTCTGGAAAATATTTAACGCCTGCACACTACTGCTCACTGCAGTGACCCGGTAGCCCAGGTGCTCCAACATTCTCTGCGCAATTTGGCAGATCTGCTCCTCATCATCCACGTACAGGATATGCTCGCTCCCGCTTGGCAGAGATGCCGACTGCGTCGATTCCGTTACCGCCTCTCCTCGATATAAGGGCAGGTAAACCCGGAATACGCTCCCTTGGCCCAAGCAGCTTTCCACCAGGATGGCGCCGCCCA
>DYLF01000040.1:4417-10662 GCA_020722205.1 Desulfobacca acetoxidans | reverse complement strand
CAGAAATTTCACTGCCTCCTCGACAATAAGATCAAGCTGCACCGGCTTACGTTCCGGCTCAGCTTGGCGGCTGAAAGTGAGAATCTGCTTCACCAAGGCCCGGGCCCGGCCCCCGGCTCGCATAATCTCGTGCAGGTAACCTTTGATTTCGTTATCCTCTCCCTGCTTTTCCTGAACCAGCAGAGCCAGCTCCGTGTAACCGATAATGGCTGAAAGAATATTATTAAAGTCAGGGGCGATGCCACCGGCCAGCACGCCAATGGCTTCCATCTTCTGGGCCTGTTGTAGCTGAGCTTTGATCTGGCGTTGGATTTCCCTTTGTCTTTTCCTTTCTGTGATATCAAAGAGAACGCCGCTTACGTAGTCGATCTTGCCATCCTGGTCTAAAACGATCTGGCTTCTTTCCTGCACCCACACCAAGCCGCCGTTCTTTTTTCTGACCCGGTATTCCCAAATGTAGGCCCGGTCGCCCTTGAGGGCCCCAAGAAAAACCCGTCTCATCTGGGGCAAATCTTCAGGGGCCACCACGTCCAGCCATTTCCTGCGGCGGGAGGTAAAATCTTCGCATAGACAAGGCATCTGTTGACACCAATGGGGTTTTTGATTATTTAGTTACCACGCTGTTTAAGCAGCATGATTGGCGGCGAGTAACTAAATGGGCTCTGGGCCTACCAGGGGGTGGCGGCGCGCCGGGGATTATGATTGGGCACCCTTTGCTAATAACTCTTTTCATCACGGTCGCTCTCGCCTGGCCCGGGCTGGTGCTCTCTCAACAGTCGATAGCAGACCAGGGGATGCGTTTTCGTCTGATACCCGCTGGACTGTATTTTCTGGGCAGTCCGTCCTCGGAGGCCGGCCGATTTGGCCATGAGTCCTTGCCCTACTCCATTTCCTTGCCGGCTTTTTATATCAGTGACACCGAAGTCACCAATGCGCAGTACGCCCGCTTTTTGCAGGCGACCCATCGGCGGCCGCCGTTGTACTGGCAGGATGCGCAACTCAACCGGGCCAACCAGCCGGTGGTGGGCGTGACATGGTATGACGCCGTGGCTTTTACCGAGTGGCTTACCCAAAGGACCGGCATTCCGCATCGTCTTCCCACCGAGGCCGAATGGGAGGCTGCTGCCCGGGGCGGCCTGTCAGGGCAGCCCTACCCCTGGGGTTCGCAAACCCCGAATGAGGGCGGTATCTATCGGGCCAACTACTACCCCAGCGACTTTGCTGACGACGGCTTTCGCTTCACCGCCCCAGTGGGTTCTTATCCGCCCAACGGCTACGGCCTCTATGATATGGCGGGCAACGTGGCGGAGTGGTGCCAGGAAAGCGTTTCACCTTCGGGAGCGCAGACCGTCTTCGGCCCCAAGGAAAACCGCATTCTTAAGGGCGGGTCCTGGTATTCCCGGGCCCGGGAGCTGCGTTGCGCGGCTCGTCAGTTGGCGCCCCCCTCTACGGCAGAGGGTTTCATCGGCTTTCGGGTGGTGCGGACAAAACCTTAGGATGGTATCCATGATTGAGGATGGGAGCACAGGGGGTCTGGAGATTAACTAAAAAACATCATTGATATATAAGTTCTGTGGTGAGGCTGAACTTAAGGAATATTTGAACCTTGAACTTTTCGACATAATCAGAAAGGAGTCTGACCCGATGAATTTTCCTTTCCCCACCGCGGTGCTGCTTACTCTGACCCTCCTGCTGACCGCCCCGGCCCCGGCCCAGGATGTTTTTGGTTCTTCGGCGGTGGGAGGGCCCCGATGGGGGCCCAACCGGGAGACCCGGCGTTTGACTGAAGAAGCGGCGATCGCCAAGTACAATTACTGCCCCAGCGGGGGCTGTGTAGTGCGCTTGGAGAACGTGGAGCTCAGGCCCACCCAGGCCAAACGGGGCCAGGACATCACGTTGACCACCACCTACACCATCCTGACCCCGGAAAAGGTGGCCATCCCGGTATCGATCAGCCGGGAAATCTTTTATCGGGGCAAATCCCTGGGAAAGGTCAAGTCCATAGATACCCGCAACTACAACGGCACCTGGAGCCACCGGATCAGTTTCTCCATGCCTCAGGGGTCGGCGCCGGGCATTTATAACCTGGTGACCAAAGTTACCACCGGCTACGGTTCTGACCTAAAAAGCGTCGATTTTCTGGTGGATTGAACCTTTAAGGGAAGATTTTCCCGGGATTCATAATGTTATGGGGATCAAAGGCCGCCTTCAGCCTTTTCTGCAGGGCGATGGCGGTTGGCGACAACTCCAGGCTGAGGTAGGGCGCCTTGGTGAGACCGATACCGTGTTCTCCGGACAGAGTCCCTTGCAGCCGGCGGGTTAGTTTGAATATTTCCTCGACGGCCAAAGGGACCGCCAAGCGTTCCCGCTCCACCTTGCGGTCGTACAGCACGTTGATGTGGATATTGCCGTCGCCGGCGTGGCCGAAACAGATGATGGGCAGCCCTAAGCGCCTGGAAATTTCCTGGACTTCAGTCACCAAGGACGGGATGGCGCTCAAGGGAACGGCTACATCTTCGCTCACCTTTTGGGGGCGGAGACGGACGGTGGCCGGGGAGATGCTCTTGCGCGCCTGCCAGAGCTGCTCAGCCACGGCGGTCTGCTTAGCCTCTGCCACTAACACTGCCCCCAGCTCCCGACAGACGCCCACTATCCGTTCTGCCCGCTCCGCCACGTCATGGGGATGGCCGTCCACCGCCAGCAGGAGCACCGCCGCCACCTCTGGCGGCAGGGTCAAAGGCAGGAGGTTCTGAAGGCACGCCAAGGTGGCCTGATCCATAAATTCCAGGGCGGTGGGGGTCAGGCGGGATGTCAGGATCCGGCCCACCGCAGCGGTGGCTGCCGCCAGATTGACAAAGCCAGCCGCCAGAGTTTGCCGGCACGGGGGTTTGGGCGTCAGTCGAAGGATGATACGGGTGATCACGCCCAGGGTGCCCTCCGACCCCAGAAATAAACGGGTGAGGTCATAGCCCACTACCCCTTTCATGGTGCGGCTGCCGGCTTCGATGATGTCGCCGGTGGGCAGCACCACCTCGAGGCCCAAGACATAATCCCTGGTCACCCCGTACTGCACTGCCATGGCTCCGCCGGCACACTCGGCCACATTGCCGCCGATGGTGCAGAAATCGGCGCTGCTGGGATCTGGGGGATACCACAGGCCATAGTCCTCCACCGCCTTTTGCAGCCGGCCGGTGATGACTCCCGGCTCCACCACCGCCACCAGATCTTGGGGGTTGATTTCCAGGATGCGGTTCAGACGGGTGAGAACCAGCACCACCCCTCCGGCCACAGGCACCGAGCCACCGGTGCGGCCGGTGCCGGCCCCCCGGGGCACCACCGGAAAAGCAAACTCATTGGCCCAGCGCACAATCCGGGCGATCTCCGCCGCCGCCCCTGGGAAGACCACCAGGTCCGGCATGGCTTCCAAGTCTGTAGCATCGTAAGCATAGCACCAGCGGTCCTCCGGGGCGGTAAGGACATGGCTTTTGCCTACCAGAGTGGTGATTTTTCTTATTACTGACTCAGGCAACATATTCTATCTGAGGCAAAGAGGGGGAAAAGGGTCTTAAGAAGTTGTAAGTTAATTCCTCTTTTCACATTTCCCTTAGGTTACAACATGTCATTTTCGGCCAGACTGAAATAGTTATGGCGGCTGATGATCAGATGGTCGTGCAGGGTCAGGTTCAAGGAGCGGCTGAGCTTTACCAGGGTGTGGGTCAGTTCCCGGTCGGCGGTGGAGGGGGTAGGGTTGCCGCTGGGATGGTTATGCACCAGGATCATGCCCACGGCCTTATGCTGTAAGGCCAGCTCCAGCACTTTGCGGGGATAGACCACCGTCTGGTTCACGGTACCCTCCTGCAGCACCTCTTCGGCAATGATCTCATTCTGGCTGTTCAGAAAGATAACCCGAAATTGCTCATCCTTGAGGCCCCCCATGGAAGCGCGGCAATAGTCCACCAGGGTGGCCAAGGAAGGGATCTTCTGCCGTTTAATCACCTCCTCTTTCAGATATGCTTGCAGGCAAGCCTTGACCAGGTTGATCAAGGTGGCGCTGTACTCCCCCAACCCTCCGGCCGCCACCAGCTCCGATACCGAAGCATCCAACACCTGGCTGAAGGAACCGAAATGTTCAAGCATTTGTTTGGCCAGGGGTTTGACATCGCGCTGGGGGATGGCATAGGTCAGCAAAAGCTCCAGGAGCTCATAATCGCGCAAGGCCATAAGGCCCCCCGTTAGAAAACGTTTGCGCAGACGTTCCCGATGGCCGTAGTAATGAGGAATGGTGCCTTTGCCACTGGTCTTCGTCTCCGTACTCATGCCGCCACCATGTCCAAGCCCATTTTATCTAGATAATTTTATTTATTATTTCCTACCGCATTTGTCAATTTAGCAACGGCGGAGCAATTGGGGGGGATTGAAGGAGCGGTATTCGAGGAAGGAGTGGAGAGTGGGGTGGACATGACCAGGGAAGGACACTTTTCCCTATCTTTTTGCGGCCAGGACCCGGCGCAGCGTTTTCACCAGATTATCAGCGGTGATAGGTTTGGTCAGATACTCCCGAATCTTCAGGTCACTGATCTTTTCCGCAGCCACGGCCTCGCTGAAACCGGTGCACAGGATGATTTTCAGGTCAGGGCGAATATGCAGCAATTCTCGCGCCAGCTCTATCCCGTCCATCTTGGGCATGGTCAAATCCGTGATCACCAGGTCGAACGATCCTGATTGGCGTAAAAAGGCCGTCAAAGCTGCCGCGCTGTCAGTGAAGGCGGTCACCTGGTAGCCGAAGTGCTCCAGGAGCTTCTGTCCCAAGTGAGCGATCTGGGGTTCGTCATCCACAAACAATATATGTGCCTTGCCGAGGGGAGCTTGAGCTGCGGTTTCGTAGTGCGGGATTTCTACATTGTCCAATCGGGGGAAATATACCTGGAAGGTGCTCCCGTGCCCGAGCTCGCTCTGCACCGCAATGGCCCCCCCCAGGCCGGAGACGATGCTGTGCACCATGGTAAGTCCCAGACCGGCGCCTTCACCGGGCTCTTTGGTGGAAAAATAAGGTTCGAAAATACGTTCCAACAGCCAGTCGCCCATCCCGCAGCCGGTATCACTCACAGTCAGTCGGGCGTAGGGCCCAGGATGGAGGTCAGGGTGGCTTTGCGCCAATTGGTCGTCAACCTCCACGGGCTCCAGACTCACGGTCAGGGTACCTCCCTGATCACGCATGGCGTGATAGGCATTGGTGCAAAGATTCATGACCACTTGATGGATCATGTCGGGTTCTGCCAGGACAATGCCGCTCTCAGGATAAATATGTTGGACGATTCTGATGTTCTGAGGCAGCAAGGCCCGCAGACGGTTTAAGGTGCCCACGACCAGGAGATGGAGTTCCACCGGTCGGGTTGCCGGGGTCATCCGGCCGCTAAAGCAATGAATCTGCTGCACCAGTTCCTGAGCCCGCATTACTGCGCTCAGAATCTCTTTCAGGCTGGCTCTGACCTCCGCAATTTGGGCGCTTTGGGACAGGTTCAGGTAGGACAATTCGGCGTGCCCCAAGATAGCGGAGAGGATGTTGTTAAAGTCGTGGGCGATGCCTTCCGCCAACGTACTCAAGGCCTCCATTTTCTGCACTTGTCGCAGATGTTCGGCCAAGCGCCGTTTCTCCTTCTCGATCTGCTTGCTGTGGGTAATGTCCCGGTTGTTCACCAGGGTGCCTAAAAAATTTCCCGCGGCATCCAGCACCGGTTGACAGGCGTGTGCCACCCAGCGGCAGGCGCCGTCCGGGCCGATCAGGCGCAGCTCCGTTTCATTGGGCAGACGTTTCTGCTCCACCAGCCGCCGGTGCATCTCGTAGGCCGGACGGTCATCGGGATGGATAATCCGCGCCAATAAAGCAGGATCCGAGACAAAGGCCTCAGCTTCATAACCCGAGACGCGTTGGCAGGACGGGGAGTTGTACACAAAGTTGCCGTTTGGATCCAGCCAGTATTGCCAGTCATGAGTGTGTTCGGCAATCAGGCGGTATTTTTCCTCTGCCTGTCGGCTGGCCACTTCCCGCCTGATCAAGGCCTCTATCCCGCTCTGCAACGACTCTCTAATGGCTTTCAGTTCAGCCAACAATATGTTGCGTCGAGAGTCAATCGGTAGAGGTTCGCCCTGGTCAACCAGGCTCGTGTCAACCAACTCGAGGGGCGGTGGAGCTTCCTGCTCCGCAGCAGGATGGGCAAGATAAGACTGTCTGGTCTCCTGGGCCA
>DYLF01000040.1:0-4317 GCA_020722205.1 Desulfobacca acetoxidans | reverse complement strand
TGGGAGGAAGTCAATCCGGGAAAAGAATTTCCCTGCTCTTTTTACCAAAAACTTTGCCCCTTAACAGATGAACCAGACGGCTGGTATGACCGGGGCCGATAGAGCCACCTCCCCCACTCCCCCCGCCAAGTCAGCAACAAAGCGGCTTTGCCGGAGGCAAGCCAGCAAAGTTCAGGGCACCGGGTTTTTCAGAGAAAAAACATAAACTTGTCAAAGAGCCGAGGGGGTCGCAGAGACGCCTGGCCGGAAGCGTCTTGGCGTCAGGTGTCCCCCGGAAAAGGCGAAACCCCTTTAAAATTCCCGCGATATCCCGTTTAATTTCCCGTTATGTCCCGTTTTGTCCCGCTTGCGGGTCGGAAAGAAACGCTGGGTTACGGTTGTCGAGAGAGCCAACTTTCAGGTTTGTTATAATTTTGCCAACCATAACCTGGGCTTCTGGGGCGAATTTTTATTGATGCCCACAAGCTAAGGAGGTCAGGATAACCCATGATAACTTAGTTTGGCCCAGGCCGCCAGAACAGATGAGACAGAGGTCACAGGGAAAGCGGTCGATACGGTAGGTCGGGCCGTCACCATTAACATGAAAGCGTCAAAAGGGTGGGTGAAGTACTGGGTAAAACCGCCGCGGTGGGGCGGCGCGGCCTGGACCTGGCCGCCGGGGGCAGAATTTCTCGGACTGGCAAGACACCGGTCCCTATTGCGGTTTTCGGCGGGCAAACCGGCAGTCAGGCCAGGATCACTGCCCTTTGTGAGGCGGTAAAATACAAAACCAGCCGGATCTTCTCGGGGGACGGCAGGCGGAAGGCCTTGGCGGCCATCTCCCGGTAGGCCTCAAGCTGCGGGCGGTACCTCTCCTTCTCCACTGAGATAAAGCTCTCCCAGTCCTGGGTGGGCAGGGGGCGCCCGGTCTTGTAATCCAGCAGCCACCAGTTCTGGCCGTCATAGACCAGGCGGTCGATCCGGCCCCGGCGGATGAGGCCGGGGGCCGCCTCATCTTCCAGCCGCCACTCACTCACCGCTACCGGCAGGTCGGTGGAAAGGAGCCGGGCCAGGAAGGGATCTTGTCGGCAGGCGTTGACCTCCGCCAGGATTTCAGCGGCCAGGTCATGGGCCGTTTCAGGGTCCACCCCTTCCTGGCGCAGGGCCGCGGCGACCCCGGCGGCCGGAGGCAAAGGTCGTCCCTGGGCCAGGGTATCCAGGAGACGGTGGCTGATCTCGCCCCGGAGCCGGGGCAGTTGAGCGTCAGGCCCGGCTTCCGCCCATAAGAGAGCCTCCTCTTCCGGGGTAGTTATTTCCTGCAGAGTCTCAGGAGATTGAGCAGAAGAGGCGGCGGTCCCCGTTTGTGAAGGAAATTGCAGGCGGTAAGGTGGTTCGGCCGGGAAAAACTCCACTGCAGGTGGCAGGCTGGGTGGGGCTGTCACCTGGGGGGCGGCAGGCGGGTAATCCTCAAAGAGGTTTACGCGCAACGGAGGCTCAGGCCAGACAGCGGTTACACCGGGCACCGGCGGTTGGGGTTGATAAACTTCCCAGAGCCAGGCAAGGGGACTTAGCGGGGTCGGGCGCCGGTGCCCGTGTCGGTTTTGGGGCAGGAGCGCGGAAAGATAAAGGCTTTTTTGGGCACGGGTCACGGCCACGTAAAAGAGGCGACGGGCTTCGGCCAGAATCCGGTGGTTCCGCACCTTTTTTAGGGCGAGGTAGAGGGAGCTCTGGCCGGCGGCGGCGTAGGGCTTGGCCAGCGCCAAGGCTGCCAGAGCTGAGCCCGGGATTTCCTCCAGGAGAAAAGGCGGGGCTTGGTCTTCCCCTTGCAGGGGCGCCCAGTCCAGGAAGGGGACAAACACATGGGCGAATTCCAAGCCCTTGGCGCCGTGCACCGTGAGCATCTCCACCGGCGAATCCTGGGCGCGGGGGTCGGGTGGCTGGTAAGCTGAAGATAATAGGAAGTCGGTTTTCCGGTAGGTGGCCTCGGGAGAATAAGACTCGGCTTGGGCCAAAAGTTCCAGGTAAGCCCGGGCGTTGGCCACCCCGGCCGGGCCTTCCCAGGCGGAGAAGGCGGGCCAGGCCTCGGTTGTCAGCAGCCAGTCATGCACAATGTCCTCGAGGGGTTGGTGTCCCACCTGTTTCCGGGCCGAGTCCAGGGCCGCCGCCACCTTGGCCAAGTCGGCCGGACAGGCCGAGGCGGCGGCAAACTGGGCCAATTTTTCCGGCCACAACTCTTTGGAGGTTTTGGCCACGCAGGTGAGGACGTGCAGGTCCTGAGAAGCCCAGGGCCCACGCAGCAGCGCGGCCCAAGCCACTTCATCGTGGGGCCGTACCAGGGCCCTGACCAGATTGTGAAGATGCTGCACCACCCGGCTGTCCCCCAGCCTCAAGCCCTCCCGCACCTTCACGCTCAGAGATGCTTCCTGAAAGGCCTGCAGATAAGTGGGCAGGTGGCGCCGAGTAAACAATAACACGCCGATGCTTTCTGCCGTGTTTAGTTTTTTCAGGATCTCGCCCGCCTGCCGGGCCAGCCAGCGGCCTTCCGCCACCCTGGCGGCTTCTTTGTCTTCTCCCGTGAACAGAGCCAGATGGGGGGGACTTCCTAAGGCGGCCTCTGGAGCCGGCTCGGCGGCATGGAAAACAAACTTTTCCGGCGCCGTCGGGTCGTTCAGAACTTGGGCAAAGACCTGGTTGACCCACTGGATGAGGGTGCGGCTGGAGCGGAAATTGGTGCTCAGATGCAGGCTGGTTAAAGGGACATGGTTGCCGCCGCCACATGGCAAGCCCTGACGCGCCTCCAGGAACAGCCGCAGTCTGGCCTGCCGCCAGCCGTAGATGGACTGCTTGGGGTCTCCCACCACCAACAGGGTGCGGCCTTGGTCCTCCTGCCAACCTGACAAGAGCCGGCAGAGGAGCTCCAGCTGGTTCTGACTGGTATCCTGGAATTCGTCCACCAGTAGATGCCGCAGGCGATAATCCCAACGCAACAAGAGGTCGCTGGGGTTTTCCTGGGCCAGCAGGCGCAGCGCCCCCTGCTCCAAGGCGATAAAGTCCAGGACGGCTTTTTGGGCGCACAGCTCCCCCTGGCACCGCAGGGCTTCGCCCAACAGGATGACCAGGTCCTGCAAAGCATTGATCTCATCCCCCATGGGCAGGGTGGAGGTCATCTCCCGGACTTCATGCAACAAAGCGGCCACGGTGGCCGGCAGCTGGGCGATGAGGTTTGGCCACCTGGTCTGCTTGAAGTCGGGGGGGAAACCGTATTGCGGAGTAAGGCTTTTGCGCACCTGTCCGGCCTGGGTGAGAAGGGTCTGGGCCACGGCCTGCCAAGCGGGAAGATCCCTGGCTTCGGCTCCGGGCAGGCGGTCGGGCAGTCCTTGGCCGGCCGGCGCTCCTGAGGCCTTGAGGTCAGCCACAAATGCCGGCCAGGCAGATCCTAAGGCGGTGGCCGCCAAGGCGGCTTGGAGATTCTGCAGAGAACCCCGCAACAGGATACCGAAGCGCTCCTGCAGCAAGCGGGCATAGGCCTCCGGCCGGCCGCTGACTGCGGCCAATTGGAGAAAATCCTGCAGACAATCCCGACGGGCCAGCAATTTTTCCAGTTCCCGGGCCAGGCGGGGCCAGTTGTTGTTCAGGCGGGCCAGACGCCGTACCAGGGCCAGCCGTACCGGATCATCCGGCTGACGGGCCGCCAGGCGCCGACGCAGTTCCGCCACAGCTTCCTCCCTGAGCCACTGGGAGTCGCTTTCTGCCAGGAGCTGGAAGTCCAAAGGCACTCCGGCTTCCTGGGGGGCCAGGCGCAGAAGCTGGGCGCAGAAACTATGAAAGGTCATAATGGGCAGGCGTTCCGGGGCCAGCTTCCATTGGATACCCTCGGCATGACGCCGAAAGACAAGCTGGGCCAGCTCCCGCAAGCGGTAGACTACCGGGGGGGCGGCGGGCGGCGGCTCCTCCTTAAGCCACAAAAGCTGCATCACCCGGGCCCGTAATTCTCCGGCTGCTTTGCGGGTAAAGGTCAGGACCAAGAGTTCTTTTGGGTCATCCACTTGCGCCAGGAGGGTCAGAAACCGCTCCAGAAGCACCGTGGTCTTGCCCGATCCGGCTGGGGCTTCCAGGTGGAAGCTGCCCTGGGGATTTACGGCCTGGTCGCGCTGCGGCTGGTCAAGGGGGAGCATAATCATGCAGGGGCCTTTACCGGCGAACTATAAAACTAGCCGGCATTACCAATCCCTTATAGTACGGATTTTCCGGATGAGTTTTTCAGGTCTGGCCGAACATCTGGGTACGGCTGCAATAGCGCCAGTCAACGGATTAATCCATAAGTAGTGATAGCTTCCT
>DYLF01000039.1:4322-21393 GCA_020722205.1 Desulfobacca acetoxidans | reverse complement strand
TACGCCTGAATCTGCCCTTCTTTAAAAAATTCACACAAAATAATTGACACTACCCAACAACCAAGCACCAATAACCGATAACTGCATAACTCTGTCCCAGCCTGTCGACCTCCAGGCGCTCAAGAAGTGCCGGGAACTTGTCGATAGGTTTGATGATATCGAGGAGAAGGGGAAAAAGAGGAAATGGGGAAACGGGAAAAAGGAAAAATCAGAGCCGTGTGCGCCAGCAAACCTTTTCCCCTTTTACCCTTTTAACCCGCCGCCGCAGGCGGCCCTCAACCTGGACCTCGAGGACCTTGCCGGGCTGGCCCGCACCATCGAACTGGCCGCTAAAAGGACCGGGATAAGTGTTGGCCTGTTACCTTCTGCCCTGGGTGCGTTGAACATCCCAGGCTTACCGTCCGATTAGATTATAGCGTGTCACCTCAGGTGAGTTGCTCTGAAGGAGGCGATATTTTGCAAGGCAAGACCAATTGGCCCCGGATGTGGCCCTATATCCTGGCCGCGTGCCTGTTGTGGACGCTGGGCGTGTCTGTGTCTTTGGGATATAACCTGTACATCAACCGACAGGGAAATTTAAAGATGGCCCACATCACCGCGGTGGCCAACTATGAAAAAGACATCCTCTACCGGCGCTGGAATGCCAGCCATGGCGGGATTTACGTGCCCCCCTCCCCGGAAACCCCCCCCAACCCCTGGCTGTCGCACCTGCCTGAACGAGACGTCACCACCACCTCGGGGAAAAAGCTCACCATGATCAATCCGGCGTACATGAGCCGCCAGGTCTATGCCCGAGCCAACCAGGAATCCCAGATTCGCGGTAACATAACCAGTCTGAAGCCGTTGGATCCGTTGAGACTCCCGGATGCCTGGGAGACCCGGGCCCTCGAGGCCTGCGAGCAGGGGGCCAAAGAGGTAAGCTCCGTGGAGATGCTGGACCAGAAGCCCTATCTGCGGCTGCTGCGGCCCTTTTTCGTGGAGCAGGGCTGTCTCAAGTGCCACGCCCAGCAGGGCTACAAAATAGGCGATATCAGGGGCGGGATCAGCATCGCCGTGCCTCTGGAGCCCATCTGGGCGGCCGGTCGCCAAGAATTGCTGGCTATCTGCTTCGGTCACGGTTTTGTCTGGCTGTTGGGCCTGCTGGGGATAGCCCTGGGGGGCAGGCAGGTGCAGCAAAAAGTCCGGGCCCGGCAGGCGGCCGAAATGGCCCTGGCGGAGAGCGAAGCCCGCTTCCGGGACATCGCCGAAAATACCCTGGAGTGTATCTGGGAGGTGGACTCCGAAGGCCGCTACACCTACGTCAGCCCGGTGGTGGAGAAGATCCTGGGCTACCGGCCCGAGGAAGTCCTGGGCCGACATTGTTACGACTTTTTCCACCCTGAGGATCGGGAAGCGCTAAAGAGCGCGGCTTTGGAAGTTTTCGCCCGGCAAGAGGCCTTTCGGGAATTTCTCAACCGCAACCTGCACCGGGATGGGCGGGAAGTGTGGCTGCTGACCAGCGGCTTTCCCATAATGGATGAGAGAGGCGGCCTCAAAGGCTACCGAGGCGCCGATTTTGATATCACCGCCAAGAGGCAAGCGGAAGAGGCCCTGAAGCAAAGCGAGGCCAAATACCGCCTTCTGGTAAGCCAGATCCCGGCGGTGATCTATGAGGGGGGCCTGGACTGGAGTCTGGATGTGTTCGATGACCACAAAATCGAGGCCATCACCGGATACTCGCGAGCTGACTTCAAGTCCCGCCGCCTCCGCTGGAACGAGTTGATTGTGCCGGAAGACTTCCCTCAAGTCCGGGCCGTCTTTCTCCAAGCCCTGAAAGGCGATGGCGCCTTCCTGCGGGAATACCGCATCCGCAAAAAAGACGGGGAAATCGCCTGGATACAGGACAGGGGCCAGATAATTTTCGACTTTGGGAAACGGGCCGAAATGGTGCGTGGGTTGTTATTCGACATCACCGCCAGCAAAACGGCGGCGGGAGAAATCCTCCAGGCCCGGGAGCATCTCGCCGCGACCAACCGGCAGTTGGAGGAGGCCGTCAGCCGAGCCAACCTGCTGGCCGTCCAGGCCTCGGCGGCCAGCGTGGCCAAGAGCGAATTTCTGGCCCGCATGAGCCATGAAATCCGCACCCCCATGAACAGCATCATCGGTTTCACCGAGCTTTTGGGCGACACCCCCTTGAGCGAGGAACAGGCCGGCTTTGTCAAAACCGTCAAACAAAGCGGCGAGGCCCTGCTCTCCCTGATCAACGACATCCTGGACTTCTCCAAAATCGAGGCCGGCAAGCTCACCCTGGAAAAGGTGGATTTTGACCCGGAGCTCGTGGTCTATGAGGTCTGCGACATGATTTTCGCCCGTTTGCGGGACAAGCCGGTGGAGCTGCTCTGCCGCATCGGGGACCAGGTGCCGGCTTTGGTGCGGGGCGATCCGGGACGTTTCCGCCAGGTGATCTTGAACCTCATGGGCAATGCCGCTAAGTTCACGGCCCTAGGGGAGATTGAGCTGTCCCTGAAGGTCACGGCGGAAGAGGCGGCCCGGGTGCAGTTGCAGGTCAGCGTCCGGGACACCGGCGTCGGCATCCCGGCCGACAGGCTGGAGCAGATTTTTGAGGCCTTTCAGCAGGCGGACGGCTCCACTACCCGGCAGTACGGCGGCACCGGCCTGGGGTTGGCCATCTGCCGCCAACTGGCCCAGCTCACGGAGGGGCGGGTGTGGGCCGAAAGTGAGGTGGGACAAGGCAGCATCTTTCATTTCTCTTCCTGGGTGGAGAAAAGCGGCCAGACCGCCCCGGAGAAGCGGGCCCCCGTGTCTCTGGCAGGCAAAAAGGCACTGGTGGTGGACGACAATGAGGCCCACCTGGAAATCCTCAGCCATGTGCTTGCGGCGGCGGGTATGCGGGTTACGGCCCTGATCCGGGGCGAAGACGCGGTGGCCGCGGTTGAGCAGGCCTGGCAAGCCGGCGACCCCTTTCACCTGGGGGTCCTGGACATCCGCATGCCGGGCTTGGACGGCTACGCTGTGGCCAAAAGGCTCCGGGGGCTGCCCCCGGAGATCCCCCGGCTGGCGCTGTTGGCCTACTCCTCCTCCACCGACCAGAACCGCGTCAGGTTTAAGGAGGCCGGCTTCGACGGCTTTTTGCTTAAACCGGTGAAACGCCCCGAGCTGCTCCAGATGGTGGCGCGCCTCCTCCAGGGGGAGGGTGCCGAAAACGGCGCCCCCGGCCCTCTCCTCACCCAGCAAACTGTTCGGGAGGAGCTGAAGCATGGCGTGAAAATCCTGCTGGTGGAGGACAATCCCGTCAACCAGAAGCTGGCCCTGCTCATGCTCGCCAAAGGGGGCTACCAGGCGGACTTGGCCCACAACGGCCAGGAGGCGGTGGACAAGTACACCGCCGACCCCCAGGGGTACGACCTCATTTTTATGGATATGCAGATGCCGGTGATGGACGGCCTGACCGCCAGCCGGACGCTTAGGGAGCGGGGCTTTACGGCGGTGCCCATCATCGCCATGACCGCCAACGCCATGCAGGAGGACCGGGAACGGTGCTTGCGGGCCGGCATGGATGATTACCTCGCCAAGCCCATAAAGCGGGAAGTGGTGTTCGACATGATTCAAAAGTGGCTGATGCACCGGGAGGAAAACCGATGGACATTGAAAACACAGCAAGAAACCTGGGAATCGGACGAGATGAGCTTTTAGAGGTGCTGGAGATTTTTCTGGAGGCGAGCGTCGCCGACCTGGAGGCCCTGACGGAGGCCGTGGCGGCGGAGGATCGGTCGCGAGCCGGAGCCGCGGCCCACTCCCTCAAGGGAGCGGCCCTCAACCTGGGGCTCACGGAAGTTGCCGATTTAGCCCGCACGTTAGAGATGGCCGCCAAAGATGGGGTGCTCTTGGGAGCCGAAGGCCAACTCAAAGATCTCCGAGAAAAACTTCAGGATCTGACTCAGGCGATCCAAGCGTAGAGGTATGAACCGAGACGCCCCCTGCCAAGATGAATGGTCCATCCTGGTGGTGGAGGACCATCCTGCCACCCGTCAGTTCATGAAACTGCGTCTGCGCAAAGCAGGTTACCGGGTGATGGCCGCCGGGGATGGCCGGGAGGCCCTGGAAATCCTGAAGCATCACTTCTGCCCCCTGGTCATCACCGATTGGATGATGCCGGAGATGGATGGTCTGGACCTGTGCCGGGCCATCCGGCAAGAGAGTTGGGAGGGCTATGTCTATATTATCCTCATCACCGCCAAGGACTCCCAGGAGGATATTGTCAGGGGTCTGGAGGCTGGGGCGGATGATTACCTCAGTAAGCCGGTGCATCCTGCCGAGCTCCTGGCCCGGCTGCAGACGGGGCGGCGCATCCTGGAGTTGGAACGCACCCTGAAGGAACGCAACCAGGAAATCGCCCGGCTGTCCATTACTGATCCCCTCACCGGCATTTACAACCGCCGTTATCTGAACGACACCCTCACGGTGGAAGTCAGACGGGCTCTCCGATATAAGCGCCCCCTGGGGCTGCTCCTCTGTGATCTCGACCATTTTAAACGGATCAACGACACTTACGGACATAACGTGGGCGACCTGGTGCTCAAGGAATTTGCCGGTTGGTTGCAAGGCTCTATCCGGGGCGGTATTGACTGGCTGGCCCGGTATGGGGGAGAGGAGTTCGTCTTGGTGCTCCCGGAAACCGACCTGGCCGGGAGCTTCGACTTGGCCGAGAGGCTCCGCCGTCTGGTGGCCGAAAAGGTGATTGCCACGCCGGCCGGCGATATCACCATTACGGCGAGCTTTGGGATTGCCAGTTTCACCCCTGGTGGTCCGGAAAATCATCCGGCTCCGGAGACCCTGCTGAATGAAGCTGACCAGTTCATGTACCAGGCCAAGAAATCTGGCCGCAACCGGGTGGTGGGACCCACCGGCAACCAATAGTTTAATCCACCTTTAAAATATTGGCGCTCATGGCAAGAAAGATGATAGCCGATAAGAAGGAGAAATGGGGAAAGGTAAAATGACTGAAATTTTCGATCGCCAGGCTTTGTTGGAGCGAGTGGAGGGAGATGAAGAGCTCCTGGAGGAACTGGTGCACATCTTTTTGGACCACACCCCCAGGCAACTGGACAAGCTGCGCCAGGCCCTGGAGGTAGGCGACGCCTCGGCCTTGCGGGAGCAGGCCCATACCATCAAAGGGGCCGCGGCCAGCATCAGCGCCGCAAGCCTGATGGCGGCCGCCCAGCAAGTAGAGTCGGCCGGAAAAAACCGGGAATTGAAGGGGGCTGGGGCGTTGGTGGAGAACCTGGCCCAGGAATTTGAGCGGCTGAAAGAAGTGGTGGGGGGATAAACCGCGTAAGGAGATCAACCATGACCACAGTCCCAGAGGGTGTCGCCTGCCGCAATCCGCAGGAGCCCATATTGGTGGTGGACGATGATCCGGTGCAGTACACGCTGATCCAAAATTTTCTCCGCGACTGGCGGGTGATCTTTGCCGATTCCGCCGCCGAGGCCCTGAACATCTTGAAACTGGAAGGCATACTGGTGGTGGTGGCGGACCTCTACATGCCGGGAATGGACGGCCTGGAGTTGCTGCGGCGCATCAAACAAGCCAACGGCCTGGTTCAGGTCATTGTCATCACCGCGTCGGAGCAAATGGCGGACCTGATCAGCGCCCTGGAGGCCGGGGCCAACGACTTCCTTCTTAAGCCCCTGGACAAACAGGCCCTGGAGGACGTCCTGGAAGATACCCTGGCCCGCCTGCGACGCTGGAGAGACACCTTGATGGAACTTTTTCAAAGAAAAAAAGAAACCAGAAATAAGGGGTAGGTGAGTCCTGGTGGCGGCTGACCGCGAGACAGTTTTCAGCTTTCAGCAATCAGCCAAAACTCACCAAGCTAACCGTTGAACCTGATACCTGAAGGCTTCTTGATGGATAGTAGAATCTAAGCACAGGAGATAAGAAACAGCTAACCATGGACCAGTATGATGGCAAAACCGTGCTGGTGGTCAACGATGACCCCACCCAACTCCGGTGGTTGGCGGCCATTCTGAAAAAGAACGGCCTGCGGGTGCTTTCCTGTGAAAGCGCCGAGGCGGGGCTGGCCCTGATGCAGGCCGAGGGCGCCCCTGATGCCCTGGTCACCGACCTCCACATGCCGGGAATTGACGGCTGGAGGTTTTGCCGGCTGCTGCGCTCTCCGGAGTACGCTGCCCTTAATGAGCTGCCCATCCTGGTGGTCTCCGCCACCTTTGCCGGGGACCACGCTCGGGAGGTTACCCGGGACCTGGGGGCCAACGCCTTTCTCTCTCTGCCTTGTCAGGCATCGGAGTTGCGCAGGTGTGTGCAGGCCCTCCTGACTGGCCTCAACCCACGGGTTCATCCCACGGTGCTGATTGTGGAGGACAGCCCCACCTTGGCCTTGCTGCTGGAGCGGACCTTTCAGGAACATGGTTATCTCGCCGCCAGCGCCCTGACTGGCGAGGAGGGGCGCCGCCGGTTTCAGGAACTCTCCCCGGAACTGGTGGTCCTGGACTATCATCTGCCGGATATCTCTGGTGATCAGTTGCTGTGTGACTTCAACCAGGGGGCCTGCCGGCCGGCGGTGATCATGATCACCGCGGATGCCAACCTCACCCTGGCCAACCGCTTCTTGCAGTTGGGAGCCAACGCCTACCTGCGCAAGCCCTTTGATCCCCGCTATCTCGTGGAACTGGGCGGCAAGGTGCGCCGGGAGCGGGCCCTGCTCCGGGTGGAAGACATCCTGGAGGTCCGCACCAGGGATCTGAGGGAATCACACGCTAAACTCCAGGAAAGCGAGGCTAAGCTGCGGGAGAGCGAAGAAAATTATCGGGTGCTGGTGGCCAATCTCCCGGCCGTGGTCTTCACCGGCTACGCCGACTGGAGCGCGGACTTTTATGATGACAAGATCGAGGCCTTGGCGGGTTATCTCCGGGAGGAATTTACAAGTCGCCGCCTTACCTGGGGGGAGGTCATCCTGCCGGAGGACCGGCCCGGCGCCCGCCAGGTCTTTATCCAGGCCCTGAAGGGCGATAAACAATACGTCCGGGAATACCGCATCCTCACCCGCTCCGGGGACATATTGTGGATTCAGGAACGGAGCCAGATCATCCTTCAGGCGGATGGGAAGATTGCCTTCGTGCGGGGACTTTTATTTGACGTCTCCGAGCGCAAACGCCTGGAAGAAGAGCGCCTGAAGCTCGACAAACTGGAGTCCCTGGGGGTCCTGGCCGGCGGCATCGCCCATGATTTCAACAACCTGCTTACCGCCATGCTGGGCAATATCAACCTGGCGGCCCTGACCCCCGACCTGCCTGAGGCGGTGCAGGATCGTCTGGCAGCGGCGGAACAGGCCTGCGTTCAGGCCCAGGGCCTCTCCCAGCAGTTGCTTACCTTTGCCCGGGGGGGCGCGCCCGTCAAGAAAGTGACTTTCCTGCCCCCCCTTATTCAGGATGCCGCCCACCTGGCCCTGGCCGGCTCCCGCTGCCGGCCCACGTTCTTCCTGCCTGAAAATCTGTGGACCGCCGAGGTGGACCCCGGACAGCTCAGCCAGGTGCTCCACAACATTCTGATCAACGCCGACCAGGCCATGGCTGGCGGTGGCGATATCATGGTGGCGGCAGAAAACGTGACCCTGGCGGAAAAGACCCTGCTTCCCTTGCCTCCCGGCCCTTATGTGAAAATCGCCATTAGCGACCGCGGCACCGGGATTGACCCCAAATATCTGGGCAAGATCTTCGACCCCTATTTCTCCACCAAGCAGAAAGGCAGCGGCCTGGGACTGGCCACCGCGTTTTCCATTATCAAAAAACACGGGGGCCATCTTATGGCCGAATCCATTCAGGGGGAGGGAGCCACTTTTACCTCCTACCTTCCCGCCGTTCATGGACCCCCGGCCCTGGAATCGGAACCGCTGGCCGAATTGGCCCCCGGCCGGGGCAAAATCCTGGTGATGGACGACGAACCTCTGGTGCGAGAGGTGGCACGGCGGATGCTGGATTTCCTGGGCTATGATGTGGAGGAGGCCCCGGACGGCGCGGTTGCCCTGGAAAAGTATCGCCGGGCCCAAACCGAGGGCCGGCCCTTCGACGCGGTCATCCTGGACCTCACCGTGCCCGGCGGCATGGGAGGCAAGGAGACCATGGAAAACCTCCAGGTCATGGATCACCGGACGAAAGCCATAGTTTCCAGCGGCTACGCCGACGACCTCATTATGACCCAGTTTCCCGACTACGGCTTTCAGGGGGTGATCAAGAAACCCTATCGGCTGACTGACTTCAGCCAGGTGTTGAACCAGGTGTTAAAAAGTCAGCCTGAAGCAGTAAGCCATGAACCTGGTTCCTGAACGTACGGCTCAACCTCAAATCCTAATAAGCCAGGTGGTACAGGGGTCGCGCTTATGCGCCCCCCTTTTTTAGAACCGTGAACTGAGAGCACTGGATCTGCCTGAAAGGTCCAGGACTCCATGGCACCTTGGAAGTGAGAGGCGGAAATGTCAGAAACACTTTCTCAAATAAAAGTCCTCATCGTGGATGATCACCCCCTGTCGCTGATCTTGCTCAAGAAGGTACTGCAGCAGTTGGGCTTAAAGAATATTAAGGAAGCCGAGGATGGTAAGCGCGCCCTGGCGATGATCTCCATTGAGGACATCAACCTGGTGTTCACTGACTTGGATATGCCCGCCCTGTCGGGTCTTGAATTAATTCAAGAACTCCGACAAAAGGAAGCCACCCGGGACCTGCCGGTGATCGTGGTGTCAGGGGAGAGCGACCAGGACAAGGTTTTCCAGGCTTTACAGGCGGGAGCCGATGCTTTCGTGGTCAAGCCCTTTTCCGGCAGGACCATTAAAGAAAAGATCGTCCAGGTTTTTTCCAAGAGGGTCCGGCCGGCCTCCTGACTGCAGTTTGGTATGAAGACTGCGGCCGGAAAAGAATGGCCGGGACGGCAATTTGTGGTTCAAACCTCTAAAAATGTTTCAAGTTTCTAAAAATTTCCGCCGATAACGCCCTCAGATTTGGGGCCGCGTCCGCGCCCGGCGGTGCCCTTCGGGGCAGCCTGGGTCACGGAAGCAAGGATACCGGTATTTCCCGAAGGATTCCCATGGACCTACAAGACCAGGAAATATTGCAAACTTTTGTGGAAGAATCCCGCGAGCACCTGGCGGACGTGGAAAGCGAACTGTTGTCCGCCGAAGCCGCTGGTGGGCAGGTGCCGGCCGAAGTGATCAACCAGGTGTTCCGCTGCGTTCATTCCATCAAGGGCGGCGCCGGGTTTTTGGGCCTGGAGAGGGTCAAAGAGCTGTCCCACGAGTTGGAAAATGTGGTGGGCCTGATGCGGGATGGCCGGCTGAGTCCCTCCCCGGAAATTATCACGGTGCTGTTGCAGGCCACCGACCGGCTGCGGGAGTTGGTGGAGCAGGTGGAGCAGAGCAACAGCATGGAAATAGCCGTTATTCTGGCATCCTTGCAGGAGGTGCTGGAGCCTTCGCCGTCGCAAGCGGCGGCCGACGACCTGATGGCGGCCCCTGATACCGGGGAGCCGGGGGGCACCCTGGAGGTGGCGACGCCGGACGGCCGGGTGAAATTCCCGGTGCCGGTGGGCCCCCTGGCCGTGGAACTGGAGGCCGGGAGATACATCTATCTGGTGGAATTCGACCCGGCCGCCGACGCCCGGCTGCAGGGCCAGGACGCGGCCCGGGTGTTGCCGGAAATCGCCCTGGGCGGGGAAATCCTGGCGGGTTACGGTTCGGACGGCCAGCCCGGCGAGGCCCCTGCTTCCGGCCTGCCTCGTTTCATATTATTTGCCACCCTGCTTGACCCCGACGTCGTCGCCGGCTTGCTGCCCGTGGAGGACCGATTCATCCACAACCTCACCGACGACCTGCGCCGCCGGTTGGCGGTGACGGGCTCTGGCCGGGCTGAAGCCTGGCAGCCGGAGGCGGCCCCGGCGGAGGGGGCCGAGGTGGAGTCCGTGCCGCCCGGGCCGGCCCTGGTTACCGACCCAGCCCCGGAACCCCTGGAGGCGGCGCCGGCGCCTGAAAAACCTCCGCAGGCGCAGCCGCAGAGGCCCCCGGCCGCCCCCGATCCCGGGACACCGGTGGCAGCCCCCACCCCTGGGGAAAAACCTCCCCAGGAGACCAGCCTCCGGGTGCACGTCAGCCTCCTGGACCGCCTCATGACCCTGGCCGGGGAGCTGGTTCTCGGTCGCAACCAGCTCATGCAGACCCTGGCTCGACAAGACCTCCAGGGTATGCAAAATGTGGCCCAGAAAGTCAACCTGGTGACCAGTGAACTCCAGGAGACCGTCATGCTCACCCGCATGCAGCCGGTGGGCCTGGTATTTAACAAATTCCCCCGGGTGGTGCGGGACCTGTCCCGGTCCCTGGGCAAGGAAGCGGCCCTCACCCTGGAGGGCCAGGAAGTCGAACTGGACAAGACCATCATCGAAGGGCTGCACGACCCCCTCACCCACCTGGTCAGAAATGCCGTGGACCACGGTCTCGAACCCCCGGAGATGCGCCGGCAGGCCGGGAAAAACCCGGTGGGCCAGATTTTTCTTCGGGCGTATCACCAGGCCGGCCAGGTGAACATTGAGATCGAAGACGACGGCCGGGGTCTGGATCCGGCCAGGCTGGCCCAGGCGGCCGTGGACAAAGGCCTGCTCACCCCGGAGCAGAACCGCAGCATGTCCGACGCCGAACGCCTCAACCTGATATTTAGGCCCGGCTTTTCCACGGCCGAGAAGGTCACCGAGGTTTCAGGCCGGGGGGTGGGCATGGATGTGGTCAAGGCCAACCTGGACAGGTTGGGGGGCCGGGTGGAGATCGATTCCCGGGTCGGTCTGGGAACCACCCTGAGAATCAAATTGCCTCTCACCCTGGCCATTATTCCCTGCCTCATCGTCTCCAGCGCCGGGGAGCGCTTCGCCGTGCCCCAGGTGAACGTGCAGGAATTGCTGCGCATTCCGGCCCATCAGGTGAAAGACCGTCTGGAAAAGGTGGGGGACGCGGTGGTGGTGCGGCTCAGGGGCCAGCTGCTGCCCCTTTTGCCCCTGTCCGAGGTTCTGGGCCTTAAGGGCCCCCAGGGAGGTCCGGGCAATGACACCCTAACCGCGGAACCCGGCCGTAACCCCTCTGTAAGCCGCACCTGCGCCCATTCCCAGGATCGCCCGGGGGGCATTGAGACGGGCGACTGGGAAGCCGAAACCATCGAGGCAGGACAGACGGAAAAGGACGGGGGGCCCATTTCTGATTTGAGGAGCCGGGCCGCCGGCGCCCTGTGCATCGCGGTGGTCTCCAGCGGGTCTCTCACCTATGGACTGGTGGTGGATGAATTCCACGGCGCCGAGGAAATCGTCATCAAACCCCTGGGCGCCCATCTGAAAGGTTGCCGCGCCTATGCCGGGGCCACCATCATGGGAGACGGCCGGGTGGTCCTCATCCTGGACGTGGCCAACCTGGCCGGGCTGGCCGGGCTGACCTCCCTGTCCGGAGGCCGCGGGGTCGCAGAGTCGGAGCAGGCGGCCGACCCCCAGAAAAAGGGGGACGTCCATTTCCTGCTCCTCTTCCGCCAGTCGGAGGCCCAGGTGTTCGCGGTGCCCCTGTTTTTGGTGCAGCGCCTGGAAAGGATCAAAGCCGCGGCCCTAGAAAGGCCCGAAGGTCAGCGGGTGATCCAATATCAGGGCGGCGTCCTGCCGGTCTTCGGGCTGGAGGAGGTGCTCAAAGTGGACCCCCTGGAAGGCCGGGAAGACCTGCTGGTGCTGGTTTTTTCCGTGGCCGGGCGGGAGGTGGGACTGCTGGCCGCCCCACCGGTGGACACCGTGCAGCAGACCCTGAACATCGACCACCTGGCCCTGAAACAACCCGGGGTCATGGGGTCGGCCATCATCAACAGTCATATCACCCTGATTCTGGACGTGGTGGAATTTCTGGCCCAGATAAAGCCCGAATGGTTTAAGGAAAGCCCCCGGGCCGAGGCCGTGGAAGGCCGCAGCCCCACCATCCTGTTGGCGGAAGACTCCTCCTTCTTCCGCTCCCAGTTGAAGAGATTTTTATCCGAAGCGGGCTACCGGGTGGTGGAGGCCGAAGACGGCCTCAAGGCCTGGGAATTGTTACAGAAACATGCGGAAAAGGTGCAATTGGTGGTCACTGACATCGAAATGCCCCACTTGACCGGCCTGGGGCTTACCGCCCGGATCAAGTCGGACCAGCGTTTTCGCCACCTGCCGGTCATCGCGGTCACCTCCCTGGCCGGGGAGGAGGACCTGGCCCGGGGGCGCCAAGCCGGGGTGGATGACTATCAGATCAAACTTGATAAGGAAAAGTTGCTCGAAAGCGTCGCGGCTTTTTTAGGAGAAAACAGGTGAAAGCCCGGCGCCAGCGCCGTTGGGAAAGGGAAACCAGCCAGACCTGAATCCGGGACCGGCAAACGAAAAAACAGAAATGGATGAACTGCCATGAAAATCAAGACCAAACTTATCCTCTCGACCCTGGGGCTGTCTCTCATTATCTTGGGTATGTTCACCATGACCTGGCTGGTGGTCAAACAACAGGAGACTGACGCCCTGCTCATCAACCTGGCCGGACGGCAGCGGATGTTGACCCAGAAGCTCACCAAGGAGGTGCTGGTCTGGTGGCGGCTGCAGGGCAAGGGCGACCAGGCTCAATCCCAGACCCTGGCAGGAGTGCGCCAGACCATGGAGGTCTTCACCAAGACCCTGTCGGCCCTCAAAGACGGGGGACCGGCCCCCCTGTCGCTGGACTTGCAAAAAACCGCGTATAAAGACTGCCCTCCGGCCCGGGAGCCGGTCTTGGGCCAGCTTGCCAAGGTGGGCCGGCTCTGGCAGGAGTTCTCCGGCCAGGTGACGGCCCTGCTGCAAAATCCTGGCGACCTGCGTCCCATCGACAAAATCCTGGCCGACAATATGCCGCTGCTGGCGGCCATGAACCTGGCCGTGGAAATGATGGAAGAGCAGGCCGGCGCCCGGGTGACCCGCCTCCTGGCCACCCAGCTCGCGGGTCTGGCTCTGGGTCTGGCCTGCATGATCCCGGCTCTGCTGACGGTTCTGGCCATCAGCAAAAGGCTCAAGGCCATGGCAGACTTTACCCGCCGCATCGGGACCGGGGACCTGACCGTCAAGGCGGCGGCGCAGGGTCGGGACGAGCTGGGGCTGATGAGTCGGGACCTGAATGAGATGGGCGCCAACCTCAGGGATATGATGGCCCAGATCAGTAATTATGCCCGGCAGTTGACCGCCGCCTCGGGGAGCCTCAGCGGCGTCTCCCAGGAGATGGGGGCCATGGCGGACCAGCTTTCCGGAAAATCCCAGACAGTGGCCGCGGCGGCTGAAGAAATGAGCGTCAACATGACCAACGTCTCCGGCGCCATGGACCTCACCACCACCCAGGTGAACGCCATGGCTGCGGCGGTGGAGGAGATGACCGCCACAGTCAGCGAGATTGCCAGCAATACCGCCAAGGCCCACACCATCACCGCGGTGGCGGTGAGCCAGGGAGAAGACGCGGCCGCCCGCATCACCGAACTAAACGCCCAGGCCCGGGATATCGGCAAGATCACCGAGACCATCACCGAAATTTCCGAGCAGACCAATCTGTTGGCCCTCAACGCCACCATCGAGGCGGCCCGGGCCGGAGAGGCCGGCAAGGGTTTCGCGGTGGTGGCCCAGGAGATCAAGGCCCTGGCCAGCCAGACGGCCTCGGCCACCGAGGAAATTCGCCAGAAAATCAGCGCCATCCGGGGCTCCACCACCAATACCGCCTCGGCCATCGAGGGCATCGCCAAAGTGGTCCGGGAGGTCAACGACATCGTGTCCGCCATTGCCGCGGCCGTGGAGGAGCAGTCGGTGACCAGCCGGGAAATCGCCGGGAACATCTCTCATGCTTCCCAGGGAGTGCAGACTTCCAGCGACAACGTCGCCCAAAGCTCCACTGTGGCCGGGGCGGTGGCGCATGACATCGCCGGCGTCAGCCAGGCCTCCCAATACCTGGCCGGCAGCAGTTCTCAGGTGCAGGGGAACTCGGCGGAGCTTTCCCAACTAGCTGTGGGCCTGGAGGAGATAGTGGGACGTTTCAAGGTCTAGGGGAAATTGGGGGATCTTTTCATGCCTTACGGATGAGCCAACGGCCCATGAGGAACTGATGCAATATAACGAAAAACGATCATACACGGAGGTCAACATGTGTAAAAAAAGTTTGTCGCCTGGCAGGATGGTGTTTTCTGGTCCTGAGTTTTTGTATGGTCCACAGCCTGGCCGCAGCTGATTTCCCGGAAATCAAGGCGCCGGCGCTCAAGGCCAAGATGAACGCCGGGGAAAAAGTGTTCCTGCTCAACCCCTTGAGCGATATCGAATTCAACCAGGGTTACATTTCCGGTTCGGTGAATATTCCCCTGCATCTTTTGGGGACCACCGACAAGCTCCCCGGGGGACGCCCTAGGGAGCCAGGCAGGCTGGTCATCGCCGGTTACCCCGATTTCTCCTGGAAATGAAAGGCGATGACCGGATAACATATTGATATTCAATAGTTATTATATAGAAAACCGATAACCCTAAACAGCCAACCGTATTGTGGAGGAAAACAACATGCTGGAAAAATTCAAACTCAAATCGTTAAAGATGAAACTCCTCATACCCCTGGGGGGGTTGGGAGTCTTGCTGGTGGTCCTGCTCCTGGGGAAAAACCAGATGGACGCCCGGGCCAATTACTTCCAGAATGAGCGCCACACCCTGGAGGCTTATGCCGACCAGGTCAAAAACCTTCTGAGCGAACGGGCCCGCCAGGCCCTCAGCCTGGCCCAGTGGCTGGCCGCCCAGCCCGAAGTCCAACAAAGCTTCGCGGCCCGGGACCGGGAAAAACTCAAAGAGTTGACTCTCCCCGTGTATCAGGCCTGCCGGGAGAAGCTGGGCTTGTCCCAATGCCAGTTTCATCTGCCTCCGGCCACTTCTTTTCTGCGCCTCCACCAACCGGAGAAATTCGGCGACGACCTCTCCAGCTTCCGGCACACCGTGGTCCAGGTCAATCGGGAGAAAAAGCCGGTCATGGGTTTGGAGCGGGGCAGGTTTGGGTTGGGCATCAGAGGAGTGGCCCCGGTGGTGGCCGAAGGCCGCCATGTGGGGTCGGTGGAATTCGGTCTGGATTTAAATCCCCAGTGGCTGCGCGCCTTTAAGGAACAGCACGGCTTGGACGTGGCCATCTTTGTGTCCGGGGAGCAAGGGTTCCGCAACCTGACGGGCGTCCAGGCCATCGCCGGTCTGGACCAGCAGCCCCTCCTGAAGACCGTTATGGAGAGCGGCCGGCCGGAGATCCTGGAAGGTCAGCAGGGCGACCGCAGTTTATTGACCTATGTGGCCCCCCTGGCCGATTATGCCGGCAAAAATATCGGAGTGGTGACCGTGACCGAGGACATCACCGGAGACCTGGCGGGACTGCGCCGCTCCCTGTACCTGGACCTGGCCCTGGGCGCGGCCCTGATCCTGGCCATGCTGGGTTTCGTCTATCTCACCTTGGATCGCCTGGTGTCCCGGCCGTTGGCGCGGAATTATCAAACCCTCCGGGAGATCATCACCAGCGGCGACCTGACCCGGCGGGTGCCCATGAAACCGGTGCCGAGCCAGATAGCCGGCCAATATGGCGGCATGGATTTTACTCATTTCGGGAAAAAAGTGGCCTGCTGGCAGGAGGTGGGCTCCAACGCGCCCGGCGCCCCCACCTGCAAGGCCCTGATCGAGGGCAAGTATCCGGCCTGCGCTCAGTGTCCGGTGGGCAAGATGGCCCTCAATGACGAAGTTGATAAACTTTCTGGCTGGATCAATACCTTTGTCAAGCAACTGGCCGACATTATACAGAATATCAGCGGCAATGCCGGGGGCCTGAGCGCGGCCGCCGGCGATCTGGACCAGCTCTCCGGGCAGATGTCCGCCGGCGCGGTGGACATCTCGGCGCGCCTCCAGACCGTGGCCGCGGCTGCGGAGGAAATGAGCGTCAATCAGAACAATGTGGCCGCCACCATGGAACAGACCAGCGGCAACATCAGCATGGTGGCCACCGCGGCCGAAGAGATGACCGCCACCATCAATGAAATCGCCCAGCGGGCCGAGGCGGGCCGGGGCATCGCCGCCAGTGCGGCCCAGGAATCCGAGCAGGCCAACCAGCGCCTGGTGCAGTTGGGTCAGGCCGCCCAGGAAATCGACCAGATCACCAGGGTCATCACCGACATCTCCGAGCAGATCAACCTGTTGGCCCTGAACGCCACCATCGAGGCGGCCCGGGCCGGGGAGGCCGGCAAGGGCTTCGCGGTGGTGGCCCAGGAGGTCAAGTCCCTGGCCCAGCAGACCGCCCAGGCCACCGACGAAATCAAAAACCGGGTGGAGGGCATCAAGAACTCCACCGGCAGCACCGTGGAAGAGATCAGCCGGATCATCCAGGTGATCGGCGAGATCAATGACAGCGTCGCCGGCATCGCCGCTGCGGTGGAGCAACAGTCGGCCACCACCCGGGAGATTGCCCAGAATGTGGTGACCGCCTCCCAGAGGGTGCAGCAGGTCTCGGATAATGTCAGCCAGGGCGCCCAGGCAGCCGACGAGGTCTCCCGGGACCTGGCCCACGTCAACCAGGAGGCCGGGGAAATCACCAACGGCGCCCAAGTGGTCAGGGAACAGGCCCACTCCCTGTCCGAGATGGCGGGGCAACTTCAGGTCATGGTGGCAAAATTTAAAGTTTAGGGGATGAGGAACATGTCCAATTGTGACTTGCTCGACAAATGCGGCTTTTTCCAAAAACATCAGAAAAGCAGTTGGGCGGCCTGCCAGGGCTTCATTATCCCGTACTGTCAGGGTCCCAAAATGGATGATTGCCAACGCCAGGCCTATCGAAAGAAGCATGGGGGGCCGCCGCCGGATGACCTGCTGCCCAGCGGCCAGATGCTGAAAACCTGAGGGGGGGGACTGAGCCCATGCTCGGATCTGTGAAAGCCAAGGCCGGGGGGAAGGCGACGGTACTGCTCACCTTCTATCTGGGTGAGGCCCTCTGCGGGCTGGATATCTCCCAGGTGGAGGAAC
>DYLF01000039.1:0-4222 GCA_020722205.1 Desulfobacca acetoxidans | reverse complement strand
ACCTTCTATCTGGGTGAGGCCCTCTGCGGGCTGGATATCTCCCAGGTGGAGGAACTCAACCGGTTCCTGGGGATAACGCCGGTGCCCCAGGCGCCTCCTTATGTGCTGGGTCTGGTGAACCTGCGGGGCAGGATCGTCACCGTACTCGATTTGGGGAAAAAAGTGGGTCTGACGCCCACGGTCCCGACCCCTGCCAGCCGCACCATCATTGTCCAGAACGCCGGCGAACCTCTGGGCCTGCTGGTGGACCGGGTGTCCGAGGTGGCCACCGCGGATCAGGAGATGGTGGACGCCACCCCAGCCAACCTGAAGGGGCCTGCCAGCCAGTTCTTTGCAGGAGTGTTGAAGACCGACCAGGGATTGATCGGCATCCTTAACCTGACCCGGGTGCTCCAGGGAGACGATGGTCAGAAGGGCGCGCCCGCAGGTTAGAAAGAGACAAAGGCCTTTTTAAGACATGAACCTTATACAATCACCGCCTGCCGCTGAACATCTGAAAGTCCTGGTGGTGGACGACTCCCTGTTGTACCGCAAGGTGCTGAGCGATCTTTTGGGGGAGCTGCCGGGGGTCCAGGTGGTGGGCACCGCGCCAAACGGCCGGATAGCCCTGTCCCGGATTCCCGCCCTGCAGCCGGACCTCCTCACCCTGGACGTGGAGATGCCCGAAATGAGCGGCCTGGAAGTCTTGCAGGCCATTCAGGATCAGGGTCTCGAGGTGGGGGTGATCATGTGCAGCACCCTGACGCAGCGGGGGAGCGATACCACCATAGCCGCGCTGGAGCGGGGGGCCTTCGATTTTATCGCCAAACCTCAGGGGGCTTCCCTGGAGGAAAACCGCCGGATTTTGCAGAGCACGCTGGCGCCTTTAGTTCAGGCCTTTGCCCGCCGCCGCAGCATCAGAAAAATTTTGCAGGGACATCTCCCGGCCCTCGGCCAGGGGGAGAGAGGACCGAAACCGGCGGCCGCCCCCTGCCGCCCAGGGGTGGGGTCCAGCCGGCGACGCCTCTCCCAGGTGGTGGGCATCGGCGTGTCCACCGGCGGCCCCGCCGCCCTGGCCCGGATGCTGCCCCAGCTTCCCGCCGACCTGGGGACGCCGGTACTCATCGTCCAGCACATGCCGCCCCTGTTCACCCGGTCTTTGGCCCAGAGCCTCGATGCCCGTTGCGCCCTCAAGGTGGAGGAAGCCGCGGACGGCATGCCCATCAGGCCCAACGTGGCCCTCATCGCCCCCGGGGGCAGACACATGAAGGTAGCCGCCGGCCCGGAGCCCGGCCGGAAAATTATCCGCATCACCGACGCGCCCCCGGAAAACAGTTGCCGCCCCTCGGTGGATTATCTGTTCCGCTCCCTGGCCGAACACTACGGGGAGCAGACCACCGCGGTGATTATGACGGGCATGGGCTCCGACGGCACCGCCGGCCTCAAGCTCTTGAAAAGCCGGGGGGCCACCGTCATCGCCCAGGACGAAGCCACCTGCGTGGTCTATGGCATGCCTAAGGAACCCATTGAAGCCGGGGTGGTGGATGTGGTGGCTCCCCTGTCGGCCCTGGCTGCAGAAATCTGCCGCACGGTCAAATAAAGCCAAGCGGTGAAAGGGAAGAAGGCCAGGATCCTCTCTATCCCCTCTCCCCCTTGGGGTAATGAATCAGGGCCGCGGGTCTTGTGCCCATCCAGGGATTTTTTAGGCGGGAATTATCTCGCCCGGGACCCAGGAGCGAACTACCAGAAACCGATGACCGGATGAAAATCACCCTCAAAGAATTCACCGTGCTGGCGGATTACATCCAACAGGTCACCGGAATTGCTCTGGATCAGAGCAAGACCTACCTGGTGGAAACCCGGCTGTCCAAATTGGCGGAGGAACTGAAATGCACCTCCTTCAGCGAGTTGCACCTCAAGGTTCGGGCCGACGCCGGCGGGACCCTGGCCAGCAAGATCATCGACGCCATCACCACCAAGGAAACTCTGTGGTTCCGGGACAATTCCACCTTTGCCCTCTTGCAGCACAAAATCCTCCCGGAACTCATGGACCGGCGCTTTTCAGGGGCCGGCAACCCCGGCAAGGGCGCCATCCGCATCTGGAGCGCCGCTTGCTCCACCGGTCAGGAGGTTTACAGCCTGGCCATGGTGATCCGGGAAATGCTGCCCGATTGGTCCAGATACAACATCAAGATTCTGGGCACCGATATCGCCAATGAGGCCATAGCCCGGGCCAGTTACGGGCAGTACCAGAAATTTGAAATGGAGCGGGGGCTGCCCCCGGACCGGCTGGCGAAATATTTTGTGCCGGTAAACGGCAACGCCTATAAAGTCAAAGACGAGCTCAGGGCCATGGCCACCTTCCGCCAGCACAACCTGATGGCGCCCTCCTTTGCGACTCTCGGCCGTTTTGACCTGGTCCTTTGCCGCAACGTGGCCATCTATTTTGCTCCGGAAGACAAGGCCAAGCTGTTTTTGAAAATCGCCCAGATCCTGGAGCCGGACGGCTATCTGATTATCGGCTCCACCGAATCCCTGCTGGGCACCAGCGAGGCCTTCGAACCCAAACGGCATCTCAACGCGGTATTTTACCAACTGAAAAACCAAAACAGCCCCAGAGGGCCGGTGAGATGAAGGTCTTCAGGCCGAAGCGTAATCCGACCTGCTTTTTTGATACGGCCTGGCCCCAACAGGGCTGGGAGCGCCCGAGACTTTATCCGTAAAAGGAACCCACATGAAGGTGCTTATCGTGGAAGATGATTTTATCAGCCGCCGCCTCTTGCAGCGGTATTTATCGCCCTATGGGGAGTGCGACATCGCGGTCAATGGCGCCGAAGCCCTGATGGCCTTCCAACAGGCCCGACAGGAGGGCGTCCCCTATGACCTTATCTGTCTGGACATCATGATGCCGGAGCTGGACGGCAACCAAACCCTTAAGGCCATCCGCCGGCAGGAGGCCGATGAGGGCGATGGGGGGCTCCGGGGCGTCAAGGTGATCATGACCACCATGCGGGATGACCCGGACAGCATCCTGGAGGCCTTCAACCAGCAGTGCGAAGCCTATCTGCTCAAGCCCATCGACCGGGAGAGGCTGTATGACCACCTGGTGAAACTGGGACTGGTCCTTGAAGGTCCCGCGACGTCCTAGCGTCGCGGCCGACCGGAACACCAGGAGTTTGCCGGGGAGAACAAAGGGGGGTTCCCTATTCTCCTTATTACAAGGGAGTCGATCATGGCCCAACCTTACACCGTACTGCTGATTGAGGACGATCCCACCAGCGCCCTCCTGACGACGCGACTTTTGGAAGCCGGGTCCCGGGAGTTTGCCCTGGTCCGGGCGGAAACCCTGGCCGCGGGCCTGGCCCGTTTGGCCCAGGGGGGCATTGATCTGGTCCTGGCCGACCTGGGGCTTCCGGACAGCCAGGGGCTTAACACCCTGATAGAGCTATTGCACCAGACCTCCGAGGCCCCGGTGGTGGTGCTCTCCAGCAGCGAAGACGATGAGCATGTCCTTAAAGCTGTCCAGCAGGGCGCCCAGGATTACCTGGTTAAGGGCAAGTTTGACGCCAAAACCCTCGTCCGCTCCCTGCGTTATGCCCTGGACCGGCATCATGCGGAGCAGGCCCTGAAGCAGGAGCAGGAGCTGGCCGAGCTCATCTTTCAGACCATCGGTTCCCTGGTCATGGTCCTGGACCCCCAGGGCCGCATCCTGCGCTTCAACCGGGCCTGGGAAGAGGCCACCGGCTACACCGCGGCCGACCTCTGGGACCAGTATTTCTGGGAGTTGCTTTACCCCCCGGAAGACCAGCCGGCCATGAAAAATCTTTTCGAGACCATGCGGGTGCAGCCTGGCGCCGGGGAATTTGAGCACACCTGGCTCACCAAGGACGGGGAGCATCGTCTTATAAAATGGACCAGCGCCACCCTAACCGACCACCATGGTCAGGTGTTATATGTCGTTATTGCCGGGGCTGAGGTTATCACCCACTACACTTGAATATCAGGGTAGAGGACGGCAGGGCTTAGACAGAGGTAGCGAATAGCAGGATGTTGTTAGAATGCCCCCTGACGTCCACCAGGAACAAGACACTGTGCTTGTGCTAGAGGATTGTATAGCCGCCAAGCCCGCGCACATAGAGGCAAACAGAAGCTTTTCATACCACCTCCTTTGCTTAAGGTGTTTTTACCTATGGGGGCATTTGGGCAGGACATAAGGCCGGATGGTGGACCACCGGTAAAGGCT
>DYLF01000038.1 GCA_020722205.1 Desulfobacca acetoxidans | reverse complement strand
CAAAGATTTTCTCCTTCATCCTCCAAACCTTCCTTTACTGTCGTCGGCGCCACACCGGGCCGCCTGGGGTGTCAATGACCTCAAGGCCCTGGGCGGCAAGTTCAGCCCGAATCCGGTCGGCGGTGGCCCAGTCCCGCCTTTGGCGTGCTTCTTCCCGTTCCTGGAGGCGAGCTTCGATGGCCGCGTCGTGCCAAACCTGGGGCCAGTTCATGATCGCCAGGATTTCATCCAGTTCCCCTAGGCGGGAAAGAATCGCGCCGGCATCCTGGCGTCCTAGTCTCCCTTGATCCATGGTCGTGTTAATTTCCCCCACCAGGGAAAAAAGAGCGGACAAGCCCCGCGAGATATTGAGGTCATCTTCCAGGGCGCTGATAACTTCCTGGCGCAACTCAAAGAGGCGCTCTTCGAGCTCTGGCAGCCTGGGTAGGTCAATGGTGACGAGAGATAGGCGGGTAAGAAAATGATCCAGGCGGTTCCGGGCCCGGGCGGCGGCCTCCAGGATGTCCGCAGTTATGTTAAGAGGCTTGCGGTAGTGGGTGGCCAACAGAAAAAAGCGGATGGCTTCACCGCTAAATCCCTGCTCCAAGAGGGCCCGGACGGTGACGTCGCCGGCCTCTTTCAAAGGGCGGCCGTCTCTGAGCACTCTTTCGCCATGCAACCACAGGCGGGCCAGGGGCTGACCGGTGGCTGCGGCAAAGATGGCATTCTTGTTTTCTTCGTGGGGAAAGAGGGATTCAATGCCGCCTACGTGGAAGTCAGCGCTCTCCTTCAGATGTTGCAAAGCCATGGCGGCGCACTCCAGATGCCAGGAGGGCCTAACCTTGCCCCAGGGAGTGGCGTAATAAAGGCCCTTTTTCAGTTCCGCCAGCTTGGCCCTTTTGAGCAAGGTGAAATCCCGCGGGTTTTCCTTGGCATAATCATCCAAATCTACCGTTTTGCCCACCCTGATTTTCCCCAGATCCAAGCGGGAAAGACGCCCATAGTCCTTGAAGCGGGCAATGTCAAAATAAACGGAGCGCAGCTTTTCATAGGCAAAGCCCTTTTCCAACAGGCGGCGGGTAAGGGTAAGCATCTCCTCCACGTGCTCCGAGGCCAGGGCATAAAGGTTGCCTTCCTGGAGGCGGAGGGCGCCGGCATCCTGCAAAAATTCATGACGGAAACCGGAGGTGAATGCCGATAGTTCCTGGCCGGCGGCGGCGGCTCCAGCAATGGCGCGATCATCCAGGTCAATCAGACTCACCAGTTGGTGGACCATAAAACCCCGAAAATGAAGAAACCGTTTGAGGAGATCAGCCACTACCAGGCGGCGGGCCACGTTCAGCGACAAATGGCCGGAAAGAGACGGCCCTTCCACAAAAACATAGGCCTGACCGACCCGTCGGGGGGTAAAGGCCTCCTTGACCCTGGCCAGAGTGTTGTAAAATCGCATGGAGGGGGCTTCTTTTTCCGAAAACAACGGAGTCGAGAGATAACGTTCGCCGCTGTCCGGTGCGATGGCCACGATCAGACCGCTGGTCAATTCCCGGGCCAGACGCAAGGCTACGGCCACCGCCGCTCCGGAACTCATGCCCAATAACAGCCCCTCTTCCCGGGCCAGACGCCGGGCGGTTTCGAAGGCCTCTTCATCTTCGATGTTGACAATCTCATCCGCCACGCCCTTGGCAAATATCCCCGGCACATAGGACTCCTTCAAGTTCTTTAGACCCTGCAGGGCATGGCCGAGATAGGGCTCTACCCCTACAACCCGGATGGCTGGATTGAATTCCTTGAGATAACGGCCCAATCCCATGAGGGTACCGGTGGTGCCCATAGTGGCCACTACCAAAGTGACACGCCCCTCGGTCTGTGTCCAGATCTCCCGGGCGGTCTGGCGATGGGAGGCCGGGTTGGCAGGGTTGTTGAACTGATCGGCTAGGTAGTATTTCTCCGGCTCTTCCCGGCTCAGACGATAGACCTCTTCGATGGCCCCATCAGTGCCGAGAGAGGCTGGTGTGAGAAGGAGTTCCGCCCCCAGGGCCTTAAGAATTCGCCGCCGTTCCACCGAGGCTGACTCAGGCATGGCCAACAGCAAACGGTAGCCTTTCACCGCCGCCACCATGGCCAAACCGATGCCGGTGTTGCCGCTGGTGGCCTCAATGATGATCTTATCCGGAGTCAGCTCCCCTGAGGCTTCGGCGGCTTCAATCATCGCCAAGGCGGGGCGGTCTTTGACCGAGCCGCCAGGATTAAAATACTCCAGCTTGACATAGACCTCCACCCGTGGGTTGGAATTGAGACGGTTCAGGCGGACGAGGGGAGTGCTGCCGATGAGTTCCAGGATGTCATGGGCCTTAGTCATAGAGAAACCGTAAGCCGTTTTTTATTGGAGGCGGTGTCATTTTTTGCCTGGCTTTCGGCTAAGGTTTAAAGCTTGAGTCAACCGGCGAAAGATTTTCACTCTGCGGATAATTCACCGGCCAGGTAGCTATTGACCAGGTTGATGAAATCCATAATGAAGAGACGGCGCTCTTCCGGCGCCTGGGCCAGCACTGACATAAGGCGCTGCGTCAGGGCCAGGATGATTAACCCGGCCTCACGGGGCATGATATTTTCCTGGTTGAACCGCTCCAGAATCTCGTTTACCAGCGGTCGTAGGCGCTCAGCCAAGCCAGTGGCGTCGCTTTGGGCCATTTAGGGACTCCTTTCTGGTGGCCGAAGGCCAAATCCCTGGAAACTATCAATTCAAAGTAACACATTTTCAGGGCACGTGGCAAGAGGCTGGCGGCCTAAGACAAGAGATAAGCACCTCTGGGAGTGGCGGTTGTCGTGTCCAGTCAGCCGATGGCTAGGCAGCCGTTGACTATTTGCATAAATGGCTATCAAAATGGTTTATTTTTTCTGGCTAAATATTCGATAATATCTCATAACGCACTTGGAGGTGGAGGTCTGGGAGGCGGTATGAAGGGTCTGGTACTAAGCGGCGGCAAAGGAACGCGCCTGCGGCCCATTACACACACTGCGGCCAAGCAGTTGGTGCCGGTGGCTAACAAACCCATCCTTTACTATGTCATCGAGAACCTGGCCCGGGCTGACATCAGGGATATTGGAGTTATTATCAGTCCCGAAACGGGAGACTCGATTCAGGAGGCCCTGGGGGACGGTTCACGCTTCGCCGTGGAGATTACATATATCCTGCAAGCAGAACCGGCCGGGCTGGCCCATGCCGTCCAGACGGCGCAGCCCTTTCTTCAGGAGTCGCCCTTTGTCATGTATCTGGGGGACAATCTCATCAGCAGTGGTATCTCTTCCTTTGTCCAGGCTTTTCAGGAGGAAAAACTGGATGCCTTGATCCTGCTCAAAGAAGTGGAAAATCCCAGCCAGTTCGGCATTGCCGAGATTGACGCCGACAACCGGTTGGTGCGCTTGGTGGAAAAACCTCAGAATCCCCCGACAAACTTGGCTCTGGTGGGCGTCTACCTTTTCACCCCGGCAGTTCATCAGGCCATTACCAGAATAAAACCATCATGGCGAGGAGAATTGGAGATCACCGATGCCATTCAGGAACTGCTGCAGTCCGGTAACCGGGTGGGGTGGCGGGCCCTTGAGGGCTGGTGGCTGGACACCGGCAAAAAAGATGACCTCTTGTCCGCCAACACCCAGGTCTTGGACGAATGGAGTGTGCGGGAAATCCTGGGTGAGGTGGACGAGGACAGTCGAGTGATCGGCCGGGTAAGCTTGGGCGTGGGCAGCCGGGTGAGCAATTCCACCATCCGCGGTCCGGCTGTGATCGGAGAACATTGTCTGATCAAAGACAGCTTCATCGGACCTTTTACCAGCATCGGCGACCACTCCCGCGTGGAGTCCTCGGTAATCGAACATTCAGTGCTCCTAAGCGGAGTGGGCATCTTCCAGGTGGACCGTCTGGAAGACAGCCTGCTCGGTCGCCATGCCCGGGTCGCCCGCCATAACCGCCACCGCTCCCTGCAATTGCTCCTGGGGGATGACACGGTGGTGGAATTCTAACCAGCTACAGACCACGCAGATTATGCCGGTCGCAGACGAGGCCTTTCATCTCAAAGTACTGAAGAGCATCATTAACCAAACGCCCCTCATTATCGCCCAAGATCGGGACGGCCCCCGGTTTCAGGATGCCTTGAGTGCTCTCACCACCACCAAATTGCAGGCCTTCTATCGTCGCCTCAAGGCCGAAGAGCGCCGACGTTTTCACTATGTCGCCAATGTTTGCCTGGGATACGAGGCCTGGTGCCAATTATACCGCACCCTGGTGGTTCAGGAAACCCAGGAGCGCTTGACAGATCGACTGGAAGAAGCCTTCGCCAGCAAATCCGAAGAACTGCGCCAGCGAGAAGAATTCCTGGAAGAAGAACGACACACCCTGCAACAACAAATCATGCAGTTGGAGTCAGATAATCTCGCTCTGCGGGAAGAAAACCGCCTTCTCCACACCCAACTGCAAGAAGTGCAGCAGACTCACCAAACCTTAAAGGCGCAACAACAACAACTGCTGAAACTGCTGGAACGCTATCGCCAGCTCATTGCAGACCTCCGCCGCCTCCTGCCTGAAGTCGACCTGCGAACCACTCCCAAAGATTAGCCACCGTCCACAATCCTGAACATAATGTTCACTTTTTTAAACCTGACAGTTGGGGACTAAGCCTGTATTGGCGTAATTTGCTGATATAACTACCTAATATAGAATAAGGAAGCCTCCTCACAAACCATAACTTTGGTACGCGCCTTGCTAATATATCAGGTGAAAATATGGCTGGAGGTTTCCCATGAAAAAGTCCATTGACCAGTCAATCACCTGCCTGCAATTGCAGCAGGCCCGCGAATTGATGGCTCAAGGTAAGTCGGAGCAGGCCCTGGTGGTGGCCCTGGCGGCCTTGCAAACGGCTCTGAACAACCTGCGTGATTCCCTTTTGTCGCTACAGAATAATCTCACCCAGATGCGCTTGAATTTGGAGAAATCTGCGGCGTCGCAAAAGGAAAAACCATCCCTGGATCTGATGGCCTGGGAGAAGGGGCCACGGGTTTATCATTAACGGAGTTTACCCAACAATGCCCTTGTAGCCCCAAGAGGCCTCATACCAAGTGGCATTCACAGAGGTAAAAGAATAATGCCGTAGGATTCAGCCCCCCCCGTGGGCACGGCACGCCCTATCGCTGCATTGGCTGGCAACTTGGTATGACCTCGCCGGGTTCAAAAAAATTGCCTTCCTGGGCATTAACTCGCCAGGGAATCCCAGAAAGTCAGCATGAATGCTCATCCCTGAGAATAGCCCCAGGGAGGCAGGGTTGTCTCTTCTTGGTAGAAAGACCATTTCTGTCCTTCTTCCCGTCTTCATTATACAACCTGCCCTGATCTCTAGATTCATTGCCAGTGAAACTGTCACCATGTTTAGTAATGGCAAAGTGCCTGTTTTTCGTTCCTGATGTGTCGTCGGGTGAACCGTGGGTGCTTTTCCCGGCAGAGGTGATTGCAAACTGCCCGGCTTTTGTGTTAACAAAAGGAGCAATGAAAATAGGCCAGGGGGTGGTCACACAAGTTCCCCCGCGCCTGAATGCCCATTAACCATGACCAAAAATTTTTGCCCTAACAGCCAACCGCCTACCTTACTAAACTTTCGTTTCTAGTCTTGGTCAACGGTGACTGATTTTGAAACCTGAGCTTGACAAGTTGCGCATTCCCCGATCTGAGGGCCAGGGTCCGCTTCCCTCCCGCCGCTGGCGGCTCGCTGCGGCAGGGGGGAGCTTGGTCGTAATGATAATCGCATCCTTGTATTTCTTCGGTCCCCTTAGGCCGGCCCAGGAAGTCACAACCATGGTGGTCTCCCGGGTCTTCCCGTCACAGGCCTATACGGTCTTGAATGCCAGCGGCTACGTGGTGGCCCAGAGAAAGGCGGCGGTGTCTTCCAAAAGCACCGGCCGGTTGAGTTATCTGGGAGTGGAGGAAGGCAGCCGGGTAAAGAAAGGGCAGATAATGGCCAGCCTTGAAAACGAGGACCTAAAGGCCGCCCGCGACCAGTCGGCGGCACAAATCAACGAAGCCCAAGCCGGTTTAGCCCAGGCTCGGGCGGAACTCCAGGAAGCCACTCTCCAATATAAGCGCTATCAAACCCTGGTGGCCCAGGACTTGGTATCCCGCCAGGATTTCGATGCCTCCCTGGCCCGTTACCAAAAGGCGCAGGCTGGGGTGGCTAGCGCGCAGGCCCGCCTCCGGGCAAGCCGGAAGGCCCTGAACAACGCCCAAGCCGCCCTGGAATATTCCTATATCCGCAGCCCCTTTGACGGGGTGGTCCTTACCAAGAATGCCGAAGTGGGGGAAGTGGTGGCCCCCCTTGGGGCCGCCGCCACGGCTAGGGGTTCGGTGGTTACCATGGCAGACATGGACTCCCTCATGGTGGAAGCCGACGTGGCCGAATCCAATCTGGACCGGGTGCACCAGAACCAGCCCTGTGAAATCAGCCTGGATGCCATCAGCGACCGCCGCTTTCCTGGTCAGGTACATATGATCGTGCCCACTGCGGACCGGGCCAAGGCCACGGTCATGATCAAGGTCAAATTCCTGGAAAAAGACGAGCGCATCCTGCCGGAAATGAGCGCCAAGGTGGCCTTTCTCTCCCGACCCCTGGAAGCAGCAGAGGCCAAAGCGCGGCTGGCTGTGCCACAAAACGCTCTGATTAGCAAAGATGACCGTCGTTACGTGTTTCGCCTGGAAGCCGGGCGCGCCAGACTGACCCCGGTGATGGTCGGCCCCAGTTTAGGTGAACTGGTGGAAATTGCAGACGGCCTCAAGGAAGGCGACCGGCTGATCGTCAAGGCCCCTGACACCTTGCGGGACGGTGCCCGGGTGAAGGTCAGGGACGGGTCATAAGCCACCGGCTAGCCGCCTTAGGATGGGACAATTTTTTCCACTCGCCTTATTTAAGAAAAAATCCCTAGAATCAGTCCGAGAAACAGGCAGGCTCCCAACCCCAGGGGATACTGCGGTGCAGCCTATCACCCTCCTGCCCCAGGGCGCCGCACATGAGGGTGGCGATGGCGATCTTGAAGAACAAAGAAATGGAACCCATCGCGCCTCCCACGGTGAAGGCGGCAGCCCCTACCGGACTCCAACTCATGAAAAAAAGTTTCAATTTTCAAGTCTCAAGTCTCAGGTTTGATGATTAGATTAAAAGTTCATCAGTTCCCAATTACGGTCGAAAACGGCCAGGAAATAGGATAACATATTGATATTTCTCAGGCAATAAGTTATAAAGTAAATCCGCCGGCCGGTTGCCCGGCCCCAATCTTTGTAACCCAAAACCACAAACTAAAAAGCGAAAACTTCCTCATGCCGAAAAAGCCCTCCTCCCCTCTGCTGGTGGAGGCCGCCCACTTATACAAATCTTACCGGCGGGGCGGCCAGGAATTGCCGGTCTTACAGGACATTTCCCTGACCATCCGGGAGGGGGAATTCTTGGCCCTGATGGGGCCATCCGGCTCCGGCAAGACCACCCTCCTTAATCTCATCGCCGGTTTGGATCGGCCCAACCAGGGACTCCTGCGGGTCGGAGAGGTGGACCTGACCCGGCTGAACGAAGCCCAATTGGCAGCTTGGCGGGCCCGCACGGTGGGCTTTATCTTTCAATTTTATCATCTCCTCCCGGTGCTTACCGCCGCCGAAAACGTGGAATTGCCCCTACTATTGACTACCCTCTCCCGCCGGCAGCGCCGGGAGCACGTGGAGTTAGCCCTGGAACTGGTGGGCCTGAGCGACCGGCGGCATCACTATCCGGGCCAGTTGTCCGGCGGCCAGCAGCAACGCGTCGCCATCGCCCGGGCTCTGATCACCGATCCGGCCTTGATTGCGGCGGATGAGCCCACCGGCGATCTGGACCGGGCCTCAGCCGGAGAAATTCTGGACCTGCTCTGTCGTCTGAATGGAGAATTCGGCAAGACTATCATTTTGGTTACCCATGATCCGGAGGCGGCAGCTCGCGCCCCCCGGCTCATCAAGCTCATCAAGGGGCAACTCATTCTGGATGAAGAAAACCACACCCACTCCTGCGGGATGACTGGCGCCGGCCCCGAAACTTCCTCCCCGCTCCCGTCTTCTTAAATCCTACCCCTTTCTAAACCCGGCCCAACTTCTAGATTGACATTTTGCCCTAATCCTTAAAGAATAACCCAGTATCTTTCCTTCTTGTTAAGTTCTGGCAACTGACACCTGGAAACTGTGCGAGGAGAAGGCCATGGCCGCAAAAATTTTTCCTTTCGGTTTATCCCTGGTTTTACTGGCTCTCACTCTGCTAGCCTCCTGTGCGGAGCCACCACCCCCACCTCCTCCTGTGGTGTACGAACCGCCTCCACCGCCTCCACCGCCGACATACTATGTCAATACCAACACCCTGGCGCTCAGGGACGGCCCGACTACGTCGGCGCCGATCATTTCCACTTTCTACTTCAACGATCCGGTGGAGGTCTTCGAAACCATCCCCAGCGGCTGGGCCAGGGTGCGCGATGCCCGACGTGGTATCGAAGGTTGGGCGTCGATGCGGTACCTCCAATCCTACCCGGCCTCCCGGCCGACCAAGGTCCATCGCAAGCGCCGGGCGCCCGCCCCAAAAGAGGAAGCGCCTGAGAAAGAAAAGCCTGCCCCGGCAGCCCCCAAGGCAATGTAACAGCCGGTTGGATTTTTTATACTTAGGAATACCAAGTGCTTAGCTAAGGAAGAAAAGCATATGAAAGTAGAAGTCCCCCCAGGGGCGGTACAAGTGGGTCAGTCTGAGGACGGCAGGTTAGCGGTGCTCTTGGCCGGCGAGGGCCTGGAAGGAGCGCTCATGCTGGACCAAAAGCTATACAATGAAAGCGACGCTCAGGAGCTCGGCAATATGTTCTGGCGAGTATATGAGCGCTGGACGGTCATGCGCCGAGGTGTGTCCTAGGCCGCCTTACTTGACGGTGTCTCAGCCCCGCCTGGCCTGTCCTCTCTCATGAGAAGGGGGGGCTGGAATCGCTGGCCCTGTAAAAGCAAGACTGCCCTCCATCCCACAATCAATCGATATTAATGAAAAACCAAGCATGGCAATGCCGTTGCCCAAGCTGAGCCGCGGCAAAGGGGTCTTTGTCACCGGCACGGATACCGGAGTGGGCAAGACCTGGGTCGCCGCCGGCCTGACCGCCGTCGCCCGGCAGTGGGGTCTGAAGGCCGCTTATTTCAAACCCATCCAAAGCGGCTGCCCGGAAAAACAAGGCCGCCTCCTCCCCACCGACGCGCAGTTGGCCAAGGAGTTGGCTGGATTGCCCGAACCCTTGGAGCAGCTCACCCCCGTCGCTCTGCACCTGCCTCTGGCTCCGGGGGTGGCCGCAGCTCGGGCCGGCGTCACCGTGGACCTTCACCGGGTGGCCGCGGCCTATGAATACCTGGCGGCCAAGTATGATTTTCTGGTAGTGGAGGGCGCCGGCGGCCTTTATGTCCCGCTCCTCAACACCCATTTTCTGGTATTGGACATGATTCGCTGGCTGCACCTGCCCCTCCTGGTGGTGGCCCGCCCGGGACTCGGCACCATCAATCACACCGTTCTCACCGTCAAAGCGGCCCAACATGCCGGTCTGCCGGTGGTGGGGGTAGTCCTCAACCGTTTCCCGGCCAACCCCTCCCTGGCGGAGAGCACCAACCCGGAGGTCATTGAAAAACTGGCCGGAGTGCCGATCCTGGGGCGGGTTCCTGATCTTGCTGACCTTGATAGTCCCGCGGGACGAGGCACTTTTCTGGCCGCTATGGACAAAGTTTGCCATAACTTCGCTCAGGCCTGCGCGGCGCGGGCCTTTATCGAGTGCATGATCGTGGAGGAGGGAGTTTGAAGGAGGAGGCCGGGAGCAAAAATTTGAGATGAAAAGGAGAGAAGGGAGCAAGGCGAAAAAAAGCGCGTTTGATATGCTAGCCGAAGAACTGGGGGGGCTGGCAGCCCAGGCCCTGCGGCGCCGTTTGCAGGTGGTGGAAGAGGTCCTGCCTGGCGGAAGCGTGAGGGTGGAAGGGCAAGTGCTGCTTAACCTGTCCTCTAATGATTACTTGGGCTTGGCCCATGACCCGCGGCTCATTGCCGCCGCCCGGGAGGCCGCGGCCCGCTGGGGAACCGGCGCCGGGGCCTCTCGTCTGGTGGTGGGACATCTGGCTTTGCACGAGGCGGTGGAGGCCAAACTGGCCCTCTTTAAAGGCACCGAGGCCGCAGTGATCTTCAGCACCGGCTACATGGCCAACCTGGGGGTGATCTCAGCTCTTATGGGGCCGGGAGACCTGATTCTCTCCGACCGACTTAACCACGCCAGTATCTACGACGGCATCAAACTCTCCGGCGCCGCCCTGGCGCGTTATCCTCACCGGGACATGGCCAGGCTGGAAGCTCTGTTAGCCAAGGCCACCTCCGCCAAGCGACGGCTCATCATTACTGACTCGGTCTTCTCCGTGGATGGAGACCTGGCGCCCCTGCAGGAGCTAGTGCTCCTAAAGGAAAGATACGGCGCCTGGCTGATGATTGATGAAGCCCACGCCACCGGGGTCTTGGGCCCCACCGGGGCAGGCTATGCAGAGGCCCTGGGACTGACCGGCCGGGTGGATGTTCACCTGGGCACTTTTTCCAAGGCCCTGGGCACCCTGGGCGGATATGTGGCCGGGGACCGCACCCTCATTGCTTATCTGCACAACAAGGCCCGCTCCCTTATCTATTCCACCGCCTTGGCGCCGCCGGTGTTGGGAGCCATCGACGCCGCCCTGGATATTGTCGTTCGGGAGCCGGAACGCCGCACCTACCTTCTGTTTCAGGCCCAAGCCTTCCGCCAGGAGCTCAACCAGGCTGGGTTTGACACCCTGGGGAGCGAAACCCAGATCGTGCCGGTCTTGGTGGGGAGCAATTCCCAGGCCCTGGATTTTGCCGCCCGGTTGCGGGAGAAAGGTCTGATGGCCGTGGCCTTGCGCCCCCCCACGGTGCCGCCGGGCAAAGCCCGGGTGCGCTTTTCCCTGTCCGCCGCCCACTCCCCGCCAGACCTGGCCAAAGCCCGCCACATTATCCGGGAAACCGGCCGGGAACTGAACCTTATCCCGTGAAATATCTGGTTTTCCTTCACGGCTGGGGGGCAACCGGCGAAGTCTGGCGCACACAGCTGGCGTTGTCACAAAGGCTAGGGTTATGGCTTCTGGCTTCTGGGTTAAATTCCACACGAGAGCATTTTCCACCGCCGGATGACAGACCGCTAGTTCTATCTCCTGATATTCATCGCTGGCAACCGCCCTGGTTGGCAGAGTGGCTGGCTGGTTTGCCTCTGGGGGAGACGGTGGTGGTGGGCTGGTCGCTGGGCGGCATGCTGCTGTTGGAGACACTGGTGGATACCGGCTGGCAGCCGGCGGCTGTTATCCTGGTGGCAACGCCGGCCTCCTTTTGTCAACGCCCGGATTATCCACTCGGCCAGCCGCCCGCAATGGTCCGGGCCATGCGCCAGAGAGTGCGGCGGGACGCCGGAGGGGTGCTGCGGGATTTTGCCTTGCATTGCCTGGCGCCCGGCGAAGAGCAGTTTGCTCTGGCCATTACCTCTTTTTTCACCTTCAGGGCCAGCCGCCAAACCCATCTCCTCGAAGGCCTGGATTATCTGCTGACCAAGGACCTCCGGCCCAAACTGGCCCAGGCGCCTGCCGGCATCGCCCTCCTTCAGGGTGGCATCGACCAGATTGTTGACGTCCCCCAGGCCTTTTTTCTTCACCAGCACCTGCCGGGCTCCCGGCTCTTTCTCCTGCCCGGTGCTGGGCACGCCCCCTTCCTGACCCAACCCGAGGCTTTTCACACCATCCTGCGCCAAATCATCTCTGGTTCATAACCCCCCTTACAGGCGTTCTCCTGCTTGTTCAAGGTCACGCACCAAGTGCGGCAGACCGGCCAGAAGCAGCACGCCACCCGCCAGCAGAGCCAGCAGGGTGAGGGAGACCCCAGTCTGGAGCCTCCACAGATCCGACACCCAGCCGATGAGAAACGGGGAAGGCACATCCCCCACTAGGTGAATAACGATGATGTTTAAAGCCACGGCTTGGGCCCGCCGGGCTGGCCCGGCCACGCTGACAATGACCGCCGTGAGCACTCCGGGGTTGAGAAACAGGAGAAAAATGGCGCCGGCCAAGCCAGGGATATAGAGGCCGGGGGATTGAGCAAAAATGGCCACAGCCGCCAGGGGCAGGGCGAGGAACACTCCCAGGCCGCTCACCCAGAGGGGGGCCCCTGGCGTGACCCTCAAAAGACGGCTGCCCAGATAACCGCCCACCAGGACCCCCAAGCCCCCGGCCAAGGTGACGGCCCCGAAAAGCAGATAATTGGCCTCAGCCAAGCTCAGGCCCTTGGCGGACTCCAGATACCGGGGCATCCAGAAGGCCAGGCCCCCCAAGGTGAAAGTGATCATACCATACCCCAGAGTAACGTGGCGCAGGGTGAGGATGCGCCACAAACTCCAAAGCCCAAACCCTAACGTCCAGAATCTGCTGGTTTCATTTTTAAAACCCCAATCCTGAGTCCCGGCCCCCGAGTCCCGGTAAAGTGCCACGGCCAACAAGAGCCCCGGCAGGCCCCCCAAGAGAAAGGCATAGCGCCAGCCCCAATGGCCTCCGATGAAGCCCCCGGCCAGATAGGCCAAGGCCGAACCTAAAGGAATGGCCACGTAAAAGACCCCCAAGGCCCGCGCCCGGCGGGCCAGCGGCAGGATATCAGCCAGGTAAGCCGGGGCGATGGTGCCGTAAGAGGCCTCCCCCACCCCCACCAGTCCCCGGGTCAGGACCAAAAAGGGGTAGGAGGTTACCCAAAAGTTGGCGCTGGTGGCCAAGCTCCAGAGCACCGCCCCGCCGGCCATGAGCTTGAGGCGGCCATAACGGTCCCCCAGGTAGCCAAAGACCGGCGAAGCCAAAAGATAGACCAGGAAAAAGGCCGTCCCCAAAAACCCAAAGGCCTTGTCGCTGAGATTAAACTCCTGCTTCACCAGGCTGCCCAGGGAGGCAATCAGATAGCGGTCCAGGTAGTCCAGGAGATTCAAGCTGGTGAGGAGGAGAATGGCCCAACTCTGAAAAGACAAGGCCCTAAAGTCTTTCAAAATATTCCCAGAAGTCCGGGAAGGATTTGTTCACTACTTCCGGATTCCTGATTATCACCCCGGGGATTTTGAGGCCGGCTACGGCGAAGCTCATGGCTATCCTATGATCCTGGTAGGTGTCGATAACCGCGCCGTGCGGCGCACCGCCCTTAATGAGGAGGCCGTCGGCGGCTTCCAGCGCCTCCACTCCCATCTTCCGCAGTTCCGCCACCACCGTGGCCAGGCGATCTGACTCCTTGTGACGCAAGTGTCGGGCTCCTCTGATGACAGTTAGACCGTCGGCACAGGCTGCCAACACCGCCAAGGTGGGCACCAAGTCCGGCATACCGGACATATCCATTCGGACCCCCTTCAGGGGGCCACCCTCCAGAGTCAACCCTTCCGGCCGGACGCGCATATGGCAGCCCATATGGGCCAGCACGGAGAGAAAGTCAACGTCTCCCTGAGCCGAATCCATACTCAGGTTGGTGATGGTCACCCGGCCGCCGGTCAAGGCGGCCGCAGCCCAGAAGTAAGAAGCGCTGGAAGCGTCGGCCTCAATGGCATATTCTCGAGACTGATAACGCTGCCCGCCAGGCAGGCGGAAGCGCCGGTAGCCTTCCCGCTCATAAGAAATCCCAAAGGCTTTTAATACTTCCAAGGTCAGATCCACATAAGGACGGGACACCAACTCCCCGGTGATCTCAATTTCCACCCCCTCCGGCGCCAGAGGACCGATGAGAAGCAGCGCCGACACATACTGGCTGCTCACCGCTCCGGAAAGTTGGGTGCGCCCGCCTCTCAGGCCGCCTTGCACGATGACCGGCGGACAACCATTGTTATGTTCCGAGTAGCACTCCACCCCCAACTTTTTCAGGGCGTCAAGAAGCTCCCCCATGGGCCTTTCACACAAGCGCTGACTCCCGGTCAGCCGATAGCAGTCCTGCCCCAAGGCCGCCAAGGCTGTCAGAAACCTCATGGAAGTGCCAGAGTTGCCCAGATAGATAGCCTCAGACACCGGTGCCCAACGCCCCCCCACCCCGCGCACCGTGACCACATTCCGCTGCCAGTCAATCCCAGCCCCCAAAAGCCTCAGGGCCTGAGCCGTCAACTCCGTATCTTCGGCCCTGAGGGCATTGGTCAGCAGACTCTCCCCCTCGGCCAAGGCCGCGGACATCAGGGCGCGGTGGGTGTAGCTTTTGGAGCCGGGCAGGGTGAGGACCGCGACGATTTTGTCCTTGGGGATTATTTCTCTGCTACTTACCATCATCTGTTCTCAACTCTTAATCAGAATAACGCTTACGCCTCACCTCTTACAGCTTCATAGGCCGCCTGGGCCATAATCTCCGCAGGGGCGGCCAAGCCGGTGAACAGCTCAAACTGGGCCGTGGCCTGATGGATGAGCATTTGCAGGCCGTCAATGGTCTGGCAGCCACGGGCTTTCGCTTCCTTAAGCAACCGGGTGTGAAGAGGCCGATAGACGATATCCATGACCAGGCTGAAGCGCTCCACCAGGTCAAGCGGGACAGGAGTATCCTCCACCGCCGGAGCCATGCCCACCGGCGTGGCATTGATCAGGATCTGGGCCGGACACTCTCTAAGGGCCTTAAGCGGAATGGCTTCCACTCCAAAATCCCGGGCCAACGTCAAGGCCCGGGGCTGGTCCAAATCAGTTACTGTTACCTCACCCCTCTCCTCCCGCAGGGCAAAGACAATAGCCCGGGACGCCCCGCCGGCTCCCATTATCAAAAAATGCCGGTCGGCTATCTCGGTCTTCTGCTGCAAGGCCGTGCGCGCCCCGAGCCAGTCGGTATTGTAGCCGATGAGTCGGCTGTCCCGGTTGACCACGGTGTTCACCGCCCCCACGCGGGCTGCCTGCGGGTCCAGCTCATCCAGCAGCGGGATGATCTCCTCCTTAAAAGGAATGGTGATGCTCCCCCCCCTGATACCCAGGCCTCTGATACCAGCTACCGCTTTGTCCAGCTCATCGACCGGAAAGGCCACATACACCGCATTGAACTTCAGAGCCCGGAAGGCCGCGTTGTGCATGGCCGGGCTCAAAGAGTGCGCCACCGGCCGGCCCAAAATGCCGTAGATTTGGGTCTTGCCGTCAATCATTGCAGTTAGTTTCGGGTCTTGGGACAATGGTCTCATGTTTCAAGCTTCTCCGGTTGGTTTCGGCTGACAGCCGCAAGCTGTCAGCTTTATCTCAATGTTCTCCACAGCCGCTTGAGTTCGTTCACTGTAAGCTGCCCCGGAGCGGAAGCACGACTCTTGGTAAAGGGGGCGAAGGTCAAAAATCCTCCCAGCAAGGGGGAAGCCAGTCGGGACCACTTGCCCAGCGGACCCATGCAGAAGGCGATGATCTCCCGGCCGGCGGACCTGACCCGGGGAATTAGCGACAAAACACGCAGATTATCCTCCGGCTCCCTGGCCCAGGTGACTATCTTGAGAATATCCGCCTCAGTGGCCATCATGGCCGCCAAAATGTCATCCAGTTGCCTGCTTTCCGGTGTCGCGGCAAAATCGTGCCAGGACAGTATAAGGCGGGTGTCGCCGCGGCGCCCCCAGATTCGTCGCCGCCAAGTTGACTCAGTGAGCAGCTCCACATCCACACAGGTTACCCCAAAGGCCAGCACGTTCTCCAATACCTGGCGGCGCTCCTCTTCACTGCCGGCCCATTTGCCGCCTTCTGCCGGGGGCCGACAGGTGGCGATCACCGGACCCGGCAGGGTGCGAAACAGCCGGGACAGCTCAGGCTTCTCCAGGTAGTCCAGGCGGAGCTCTGTCCACAGGTGCTTGCGGGCGGCGCGCAGATACAGCCCCCGGGCCCGTTTGGCCGTGGTCTCCACCACCGGCACGCACAGGCGTAAGGCTCTGGGTTCTTTTTTCTGTTTGCTGTTTGCTGTCCTTGCCACCGAAGGTTGTCTCTTTTAAAAGCTACCCGCCACCCGCATTCAACTCAACGCTTCCGCGCTCGTGGCTTGGGGAAAAGAGCCCAGGTTTTTGAACCACGCGCTTAAAGCCTCGATCTCTGCCAAGGCCTCGCCGACTGCCGGCTCCTCACGATGGCCGTCCAGGTCCACAAAGAAACGATAGCGCCAAGCCTCAGTCTTAATTGGCCGGGAGACGATCCGGGTCATGTTAAGACCCCGTTCCGCCAAGGGCCGCAGCGTCCGATACAAGGCCCCCGGTTTATCATCGACGGAAAAGATGATGGACGTTTTGTCCTTGCCGGTGGGGCCGGGTTCATCCGGACCGATGACAAAGAAATGGGTAAGGTTGCCCGCATGGTCTTCAATCCGCCTTTCCACCACCCGCAGATCATACAAAGGCGCCGCAAAGGCGCTGGCAATAGCGGCGGAATTAGGGTTGCGGGAGGCCTTCTGGGCCGCCAGTCCGGTGGAGGCCACCTCCAAAATGGGAATGTCCGACAGGTGAGTGGCCAGCCAACGCCGGCATTGCGCATAGGCCTGAGGGTGGGTGTAAATAACCTCAATGTCCTGGCGCTGTCCTGTCTTGGACACCAGATCATGGGAGACTTCCAAAAAGATTTCCCCACAAATATGTAAAGGTGTGTCGGCAAACAAATCCAGAGTCTCGTTCACCACCCCCTCCGTGGAATTTTCGATGGGCACCACGCCGTATTGAAACTTGCCCTTTTCCACGGCCTCGAACACCTCCAGGATAGTGGCCATGGGACCAAAGCGGGTGGCATGGCCAAACTTTTTTAAAGCTGCTAAATGCGAGAAAGTGGCCTCCGGCCCCAAAAAGGCCACGCCCAGAGGAGCCTGAATCTCTCGGGAGGCCGAAATGATCTCCCGGAAGATGTTGCGCAGCGCCGCCTGCGACAGGGGACCGGGATTGGCGTGTAAAAGACGCGCCAAAACTTCCTCTTCCCGCCGGAAATCCAAAGTGCGCTGGCCGCTCCGGTTTTTGATGCGACCGATGGCTTCGGCCAGGGACTGACGCCGGTTCAGAAGCTTAAGAAGCTCTTCATCCAAGGCGTCAATTTGCGCCCTCAGTTCGTCTCTCTCTGTCATCACTTGTTCCAAAGTCTCTGCTCAATGGTTGACAATTAAGGGGCTTTCTCCTTAGCAGATAACCGGCCTTATCTCTCCACGATGCTTTCCTGGATCTTGTGGCCGAAATGGCGTCCAGCCTCTTCCAATGCGGCCAACACCTCATCCCCGGGTTTCAGGGTGACAATGGACACCGCTTCTCCCCCCGGCCGTGTAAGGCGGATGGTTTCGGCATTCTGGAGGATGATGGTAATTTCCTGGCCGCCGACCTCGGCCGCCACCAGCATGAGAGGACGGCGCTCCACCTTGACACGTCCCACCACCGCCGTTTGCGTGCGGCCGCTATGATTGACCACCAGTACCTCGTCACCGGCGGCCAGCTCCCCCAGATACCGGGTCTTGTCCCCTGGCACCCGGATGTAGGCATGCACCGGGCCGGCGTTGACCCGAAAGGGGCGAGGCGCAACGTAAGGGTTCTCCAGCGATTCGGCGTGCACCAGAAACAGTCCCCCCGAGGAGTTGCCCACCAGCATCCCTTCCCCCAAACCCAGATTGCTGCAGGTGTCCACGCATACCCGGTCACCCATCCCCAAAGGCCTCACCTGAGTGATGCGAGCCTGGCTGAGTTCCACCGGGGGCGAGGTCTCCCGAGCCAACCGGCAGATTGCCTTGACCACCCCTGCATCGCGGCTTACCACCACCAGGCCGTCCACCCCCTTCTCCAGCACCCCCAGGCAGGTGCGGGCCTCATCGATATCGCTCACTTCGACCAAAAGATTGCCCCCCCGGGCCACCAGATTTTCCAAAGGAATGACGGTCCAGTCGGTGGTGTGCACCACCACCGGCGTCTCCCGGCTCAGACGCAGGACTTCCTCCTCCTGGGCGGCGCTGCTGATGGTGACCTCCCTGATATCTTCCCCCGGCTTTAGATCCCCATCCGGCGCAATCACCTGGATCAGACCCAACGCCTTCACCTCCTGTACCTTCCCCGGCGGCACCCACACCGCCTCCGCGCCGCTCTCCAGGGCCGTGGTTACCAGTTTCTTGTCCCATGGCTCCACTTTGACCCAGACTCTTTTCATCACCGACCCTTTCAAACTTTGACTTCGTTAATCTGAGACACAGCCCAATCCTTCCTCTTCAAACTTTAAGATTCAGAACTCCTCAAACAGTTTGGAGAAAGGATAACGCTTCCTCCACGCTGGCGTTTTCGTGGACCAGCAAACTTATCGCCCCCACCATGCGGCTGGGATCGCGATGCTGAAAAATATTGCGCCCAATGGACACCCCGGCGCCGCCCCCCTCAATTGCTCCTTTCACCATCTCCAGGATTTCTTTGTCCGAGCTCATTTTGGGCCCGCCGGCGATGACCACCGGCACCGGGCAGCCTCGGGTCACTTGCCGGAATGTCTCCACCGAACCCGTATAGGACACTTTGATGATGTCGGCCCCCAGTTCCGCCCCCAGGCGGGCTACATGGGCAATCACCTTCGGGTCATATTCGTCTCTGATCTTCTCGCCCCGGGGATACATCATGGCCAACAACGGCATCCCCCATTCTCCGGCGGTGCGGGCCACCTGGCCTAAATCCGCCAGCATCTCTTTTTCTGAGCCGTTCCCGATGTTGACATGTACCGACACCGCATCCGCCCCCAACTTAATGGCTTCCTCCACGGTGCACACCAGGGTTTTGGCATTGGGAAACGGCGACAACGCAGTAGAGCCCGAAAGATGAATGATCAGGCCCACATCCTGACCCCGGCGCCGGTGCCCCCCTTCCACCAAGCCCTTGTGGATGACGATGGCATTGGCCCCACCCATCGCCACCTGATTGACTGTGGTTTTCATGTCAATGAGCCCGGCAATGGGCCCCACCGTCACCCCATGATCCATGGGGACGATAACGGTGCGCCCGGTCTCTCGGTTCATGATGCGTTCCATGCGGATAAGTTTGCCTATCATGTTTCCTCCTCCTCGCCGTGCCCTCTCGGCGACCGGCGGCAATAAAAAAGGCCGTGGTCGCCTTCGCTGCGCCACGGCCTTTAAAAGTTTGCTTTGTTGCCTTAAGTGCTTTTAAAAGTCGAGGCGCAACCCAAGCCCCAAAAATAATAATAGCTAAAGTAATAAAACTTTGGGGCCTGCCGGTCCTGCATCAGATTGCTATCCTCGACTTATTACCTTTATTACATAAATTATCCCCTCCCCCTTTGTCAAGTTTTTTTTGATATACTTTAGACCGTTTTTTCGCTTCAGGCTTAAAGCTCACAAACTCCGGAGGAGGTGCTATGCCCCGCGTGGATGATTATCTGGCTGCCCGCGCCCTGTCAGTGGCCGAGTTGCAGACGCGCTGGCCCCGGGAGGTGGCAGCCCGCAGTCGGTGCCAATGGTTTGTGGAGGATGACCGCGAAGGTCTGGTGGTTCCCTATTTCGGCCAGCCCCGGCGGGTATTGTGGCCGGAGGTGAAGGTCTCCCTCCCGGGCAGCGACCAGGAGCTGCCACTGACCGAGCAGATTCTCATCCTCCACTACCTGCAACACACCAGCGGGGACCCCCTCATCGGCCGCACCATTGATTTCCGTCAGGTGCCGCAAGGAGCTTTTTATTGGTCCGCCTTTGTGGCCCGGGCCAAAAAGCCCCTGCTCGAGACCTTCGGCCTGAACTTAAGATTATATAGGAAGGTGGCCGCCCAGATGGGCGGCGCTCCTCAGGACCTTGGAGACGCCAGTGCCATGTACCTGGCTTTTCCCCTGGTGCCCATCTACCATGTTCTGTGGGAAGGGGACCCCGAATTTCCGCCCGAGGCCTCTATCCTGTTTGACGAGACCATCCCCCAACACCTGCCCACCGAAGACATCGCCGCCTTGTCAGGAGCTTCGGTCTACCGGCTCATCGGCGCTGCCCGGCAAATGAAAGGCGGTTAGCGGGCCTGGCTTGGCGGCCGGAATTTATTACTCAGAGCGAAAAATTGATTAATCTTGATTTTCCTTCAATCCCCTTTCCCTTGCGGGCGAGGGTTAGAGTGAGGGTGAAAAGTTAATCTATTTCATACTCCCAGTAATAATTTTAGCCATACCCTTGCATAATAAGGGCTAATTGATTATTATTTAAATTAGTAGGGGTTATCATTGACCACTGGCAACTTAACAAGGGGGCGTAACGGATTCGACGTAGATTGAGAACTTTAAGTTGCATGCCGAGGTCCTGTCCGCTCGTAAAACGGGTGGGGAAACTATAACTGCCGACAACTACGGCTACGCACTGGCCGCCTAAGGCCAGCATTCGGGGCGCCCGGCCAGGAGGGGCCCCGGGTGACCGCTCCCTGGCAAAGCCGCCAACCTCGCCTGTGGCTTGGCGGTCGAAAATATCAGCAGGCTAGCCCCAGGGAATTCTGCTGGCGGAAGTCCCCAGGAGCGAAGATAAAACACCAGCTAAGCATGTAGACGCTTAAAGGGACTTTTTGCGGACGCGGGTTCGACTCCCGCCGCCTCCACCAACTCTTGCCAATTAAATCAAGATAATAAGCAAGAAAACATGTGTCCCCCAGGCGCTTTGGGGACATCCAGTTTCAGGCTCAATTCCTTTCTGTTCACCGGGGCCGCCCCTCCTCCTTAGAATACCCCTTCTTAAGGTAAGCTATCCTGAAACGGGGACCCTCAGCATTGCCTCCCCCTTATCCTTTCAATGGCGGTTGTGGTTGGTCAAAAGACTTTCCCTGGGTCTGGCCCCGACACGGCTGGGAGAACTGCTGGCTAGCGGACAGCCCCACGCCCGCCATGCACTTTCGGTATGCCTGGCCCCGGGATTGGCGGTATTATGTTGGTAACCTTGTCCCCGTGTCGCCGCGTTGAACAAATAAAAAAGGCGGCGCCCGAATTGCCCAGTCACCGCCCTAACGGAGCTTGGCCGTCCACCTCCGGGTAACCGTATCGGGAAGGTGCCAGCCTGAGCGCCAATGAAATGGAAGCCCAACGGCCCATGTTTGAGAGCATCATCCGGGACGATGGGCGGAAGGGCCTCAAGTCCCAGGGGAATCTCCTCCGCCTCACGGAGAGCTTCGTGAACCCGGCCAGCCAGCAACTGTCCTGCTCCCGGGTGGGAATGTTTATCGTGGTGGGGGTTTTGTTTCCGGTCAGCCTGGTTCTCCAGGCCATTGGGTTCAACTTAGGCCAGGCCTGGACTTCATTCGTGGCCCTGGCCGGCACCCTGGCAGGAGTGTATGGCCTGAACTCCGCGGCCCCGGTGTGGCGGAATAGAGACAATCAGCACCAAGGAAACGGCGAATTCGCCAATGAGTAAAG
>DYLF01000037.1:10073-21456 GCA_020722205.1 Desulfobacca acetoxidans | reverse complement strand
AGCAGGGGGCGCAGAGCAGCAGGTTTTGGCCGCCCCGCTCTACCTGGAGGAGGAGATCGCCGCTTTCATGGATGAGCCGGCCGCAGGCTGGGCAGCGTTGGGGGGGGGAAATATTTTTTCTCAATTAGGCGGGCCACGGGTAAGGCAGCGATGAGCAACAGGGTTTCCCACCAGAGGTCGCCCCCCCAGGCCAAGGCTTGAGGGGAATGGAGTCCGAAGATGGCGACGGCGATGGCCATAGCCAGTTCAAAATCACCGGCGGCCGAGGTGAAAGAGAGGGAGGCGGCAGCGATGGGGAGAGGGGGAAGTTGCCCCTGGGAAGGGGGGAGAAGTTGGGGGACCCCCGGGAAGAGGTAGGTCAGGGCGAGACCGGCAGCTACTTAATTTAAGAGGAAAAGGGGCAGAAGGCCAGAACAAGTGAGAGATAAGCCACTTTTTTTGCAGGTGGTGAAGAGCAAGACAGGGTTAGAGGGAGGGTTGAAGGAGACGGCTTTGACCGTTCGGGTCGATCCTGGATATGGCTGACTCGGTCAAGTTGCCTGGGTGGGATCTTGGGGAGTGGGTTTGGGGGGGCTGAAAAAGAGGGTCGACTTGGTGAAAAAAATAACATATGCTAGTGCTCAAGAGGTTCACCATCTCAGTCTGAAGCCGACCCATGTTTTTTATCGAGGACAGTCAGCGGCGAACGGCAGCAGGTCGTCGGGAGCACTGTGGTGTGTTCGGCATATACGGCCACCCGGAGGCGGCCCGGCTCACGTACTTTGGGCTTTACGCCTTGCAGCACCGGGGGCAAGAGTCTTGCGGCATAGTCACGGGAGACGGTTGTCGGGTGAGGCCCTACCGGGGTTTGGGTCTGGTGCCGGAGGTCTTCAACCAGGAGATTTTAGAGAAGTTGCCGGGTCATTTGGCCATCGGCCACGTGCGCTATTCCACCACCGGCTCCACTCTGCTGATCAACGCGCAGCCCTTTGTGGTGCAGCACGGTGGTCAGAGTCTGGCCATTGCGCACAACGGCACCCTCACCAATGCCCGGCAGATCCGGCGGCGTCTGGAGGAGGCTGGTTCCATCTTCCAATCCACCATGGACACTGAGGTAATAGTTCACCTGATGGCTCGTTATTGGAGCACTGATTTATTAGGGGCCTTGTTTTCGGCGCTGGAGGAAGTGAAGGGTTCCTATTCCCTGGTGTTTCTAATGGCGGACAAGGTTATTGCGGCTCGCGACCCCTGGGGCTTTCGGCCCCTGTGTCTGGGGGCGGTGAACGGGGCCTGGGTGGCGGCCTCGGAAAGCTGCGCCCTGGACCTGGTGCAGGCTGACTATTGGCGGGAGGTGGAGCCGGGAGAGGTAGTGGTCCTGGACGGAGGGGGGGTTCATTCCCATAAGCCTTTCACCTCGGTGGCGCCGCGCCACTGCATCTTTGAGTTCATCTATTTCGCCCGGCCGGACAGCCAGGTCTTTGGTCAGTGCGTCTATACGGTACGCAAGCGCCTGGGCGCCGCCCTGGCCCGGGAACATCCGTTGGCGGGGGACCTCATCATGCCCTTTCCGGACTCTGGCACCTATGCGGCCCTCGGCTATGCGGAGGTGATGGGGATTCCTTTTGAGATGGGGGTGATTCGCAACCACTATGTGGGGCGCACCTTCATCCAGCCCTCCCAGAGCATGCGGGATTTTTCCGTGCGGGTCAAGCTCAACCCGGTGCGGGAGATTCTGAAGGGCAAACGGGTGATTGTGGTGGAGGACTCCATCATTCGGGGGACCACCACCCGTTCCCGCATCAAGTCATTGCGGGAGGCGGGCGCCCGGGAGGTGAGCCTTTTGGTGAGCTGTCCGCCGCATCGTTTTCCCTGCTTTTATGGCATAGACTTTTCCAGCAAGGGGGAGCTCATCGCCGCCCATCAGCGGGTGGAGCAGATCCGGGACTTTTTGGGTTTAGACTATCTGGGCTATTTAAGCATAGAGGGGATGCTTAAGGCCACCCACATGGATCAAGAGAGTTTTTGTTTGGCGTGTTTTACAGGGGACTACCCCGTGCTGCCGGAAGCCGACTTTTCCAAGACCTGCTTCGAGGCGGAGGGGACCGATCTGAGTGTCTATTGATAACAGCGGTTCCCTGGCGGCGCCGGCAAAATTCACTGGCGATGACAGGTTGCCGAAGGGACAAGCTTAATTGCGGTGCCCTGGGGAAATATATTGATGATGAGAAAGAGTTTGGCCAGGGGGTGCTTTTTTTCAATTTTGGGCCGATCTCATCACCGAGCGCAGTAATTTTCTCGATCTGAGAAAAATCGCCCACCGTCCGCCGGCCGTTACAGCCGAGCATCATACAACTGCCTGTAATACCTGATTAATTATTGTCGCAGAATTGGCCCTGAAGTTGCAGCTGGTTTAGGCAAAAACAGGGAGAGAGGTAAGCTGTCATGACCAGGATATATCGGGGGCTGATTTGGTTGATGTTGGTAGTCTTTTTGGCCGGCTGCTCCAGCATAAGCCCTTACACTTACCAAAGCGCTGGGATCGGCGGGGCAGTGGGGGCCGGGGCCGGGGCTTTGATTGACAAAAACAACCGCTGGCGGGGGGCCATGATCGGTGCGTTGGGAGGGGCAGCCCTGGGCGGGGCGGTGTCCGAAGTCACCCGCCGGGGGGTGGAGAAGGACCGGCAGCAGGGGTACGGCTATTATCAGTCGCCCGGCTATAACTATCAGACCCAGGGGGATTATACTGATCCCTGGTGGAACTGAGAAGGGGAGGGAGAACATGGCGGTAAGCTGATGGGCGGCGATGAACTGACAGAGGGTCCTTCTTCCCCCTCACCCTAGCCCTTTCCCTGAGGGGGAAAGGGGATTATATGAGGGAGATCAGCGGCAGATAAATTAGAACGACATGGTTTAAGGGTTAAGAAGAGCAAAGAAGTTTGACATTTCACGAAACCATCGGTTTCTACTTTCAAGTTTTTGCCGCTGCCGGCCGAAGACAAAAAGGGAAAGGGATCCAGGATGATGGGCGGGCAGCGGCGATGGCCAGCCAGGGTGGTGCTGTTGTGGGGCCTGCTCCTGCTGGTGAGCGGCGGGGGTGGACAAATACCGACGTTGGCGGAGGCCAAAGCACCGAGGGGGGTGCGAGCCTTCTCGGACTTGGAGCAGTTTCGGCAGGAGCTGAACAGCAGCGGGGCCCTGAAGTTTTATGACACCACCGAAGAGCTGGTGCGGGCGGCCCAGTTTGAGAAGGCCTTGATGCGCTACCGGTTCCTAAAGGGTCAGATCGCCGGTCAGGCGGCCTACGGCCCGTTGACGGCTCAGATTGACCGTCGTTTGCGCTTTTTAAAGCAGGAATTGCGGCTCAGCGAGCACGAGATTTCCGGGCTGCAGCCGGCCAAGCGGAGAAAGGTCAGGCGCCGCCGGGTGGGCAAGAAAGTGGTTTCCAGTTCTCCTTCCCCCGAAGCGGTGAAAAAGGCGGCTTTGGGAGAGGGGAAAGCCGAGCCGGCCGACAAACCCGCCGCCGTGGGTGCTTCGCCCCAGCAGGGGCCGCCGGCGTCGGCTGGCGGGCCCGCGGCAACCACTCCTGAGACGCCATCGTCAGGGCCGGCGGCGGCGACGCCGGCAGAGGCCGTCCCGAAGCCGGAAGCGGCGCCGAAGGCGGGCGATAAAGTTCAGGAAGACAAGCCCCCTCCTCCTCCTGCCAGCACTTGGCAGAAAATCCGGGAAAAGATCAGAAAACGCCTGTTTTCCTCGGGCAAGAAAGAAGATTAGGGCAAGGAGTCGGCGTAGATTTCCGTGGTGTGTTTGACTCTGATGGGCACCTGTGCCTGGGAGAGCAGGTCGATCAGCTGGAGCATGCAGGCCGGACAGGCGGTGGCCACTACATCGCAGTGGGCCTGAAGAATATGGTTTAGCTTGCGTCGGCCGATGTTGGCTGAGATTTCATAATGTTTAAGGCTGAAAGTGCCGCCGCTGCCGCAGCACCAGTCCCCCTCCGCCAATTCCACCAGCCGATAGCCGGGGTTGGCGGCCAATAAGGTTCGGGGTTGGGCGGTCACCCCCAAGGACTTCTTGAGGTGACAGGGGTCGTGATAAGCCACCCTGATCTTTTCGTCTTCTGCGCCCTCCGGGCGGGCACCCTCAAGGCCCAGGACGTCCACCAGAAATTGATGTATATCCAAGGTCATGGCGGTCAGGTGGGCTAGCCGGCTTTGCTGGCTAGTCGGCAGGTTTGAGGCCATCAGGGGCCAGAGAAACTTCAGGCTGAAGGCGCAGGTGGAGCAGGGGGTGACCAGGTAATCGAAGTCTTCAGCGGTAAAACAGGCAAGGTGGTGGGATACTAATCGTAGAAAGGTCACGGCGTCCCCCGCGGCCAGGGCCGGCATGCCACAGCAGCCCTGATTCGACGGGACAAAGACCCCCACCTGGTGATGGGCCATTATCCGGAGGACAGCCTGACCAATTTCCGGGAAGATTTTGTCGATGAGGCAACCGATAAAGAGAGCCACCCTGGGTTTCCCGGCTTGGCCAGAAGTGGGGTGGGAATTTATCCGGCGATGGAAGGGCACAGCCGCCAGGGGTCGGAAATGACGGCCATGGAGGAGGGGCGAGAGATAGGGGGAAGAGGCGGAAGCCAACAGATCGTTCACCGGCCGGACAAAGAAGCCCTGGAGTTTGGCGCCCCAATTTAAAAGACGATGGGTTAGGTGCGGGCGGCTGAGGAGACCGCGCAATAAAATCTTTTTGAGGGGGGAGAGTCTCAGATAGCCGGCCAAGATGAGGCGGGCCCGGATGAAGATTTCCAGGACCTTGACGCCACTGGGGCATTGGGCGGCGCAGGAGCCGCAGAGGAGACAACGCTCCAGGCGGGCCATGACGCCTTTAGGGTGTTGGAACAGTTGCCGCCGGAGGCCGTCGAGGAGGGCCAGTTTTCCGCGGGCCACGTCAGCTTCCCGTCCGGTTTCGGCAAACAGCGGGCATACCGACCGGCACCGGCCACAGCGTCGGCAGGCCTGGAGTTGGTCTTCCAGCTCGGTCAGCAGACGAGCCAAAACTTGCATATTGGTCATAATATGACTGTTGCCCAAGTGGTTCTGGAGGGGAGGGGCGGGGGAGCGCCGCCAGCCCTTCCGCTCAAGCTCCCTTTCTTTTGAAGATTAGAAAGTTTTTCCCCATCTCATTGTATCTATTATTAGCGCGTAAAGAAAAGGCCCTCAAAGCAGACATTTTTGACATTAACTTACTGAGGGCGTGAAATAAATTAACTTTTTTGACCCTCACCCTGGCCCTCTCCCAGAGGGAGAGGGGAAGAAAAGGTAGTTGCTCTCCCAGAGGGAGAGGGGGAGAAAAGGTAGTTGCTCTCCCAGAGGGAGAGGGGATGAAAAGACAGTCGCTCTCCCAGGGGGAGAGGGAAGTTATGGAAAATCAGGATTAATCAATTTTCCGCTCTGGGTAATTAAAGGTCAATTTATGGGGCCGGAGTCTTTAGATGGTTTTAGCCCAGGTGGGAAGCCGGTGGGAGCAGGGGGGAATATTTAACAATAGTACAGTATTCGGGGGGAAATTGCCCGGCAGACATTGACAAAAATGAAAACCTGTTGGATTTTTGAGGTTGAGTTTGAGATCAGATGTCATTAGAAAGACGAAGGCGAAAATAACGTAGGGGGGCTGGCATGCGGGCGGTAGTCCAGCGGGTGAAGGAGGCATGGGTGCGGGTAGGGGGAGAAGAGGTGGCCCGCATCGGCAGCGGGGTTCTTATCCTTTTGGGGGTGGCGGCGAATGACGGGCCGGCCGATGTAACTTATATGGTGCAGAAGTTGGCCAACTTGAGGATCTTTGCGGAAGGCGACCGGCTCATGCACCTTTCGCTGTTAGCTGTGCAGGGCGAAGCCATGGTGGTGCCGCAGTTTACCATTTTGGGTGATTGCCGCAAGGGGCGGCGGCCCTCCTTTGAGCAGGCGGCGCCACCGGAGCTGGGAGAAAAATTATATGAGGAAGTGGTGGCAGGATTGTCGCGTTTGGGCCTGTCAGTGAGAACCGGCCGCTTCCGGCAGATGATGGCGGTGGGTCTTATCAACGATGGCCCGGTAACCCTGCTGGTGGACAGTAAAAAGGTTTTTTGAGTCAGGCCACTTTGTCGCTGGTCAGAGGCGGAGTGGCGGGCTTGACTTTCGGTTTGGGGCGGTGTTTGCGGGCCGGGCGTTTTTTCAGCACGGGCCGGTCCGGTTTGATTTCCACCATAAAATCGTATTTTTTCTCCCTAAAGGCATATTTGCGGGGTTCGACGTGAATATTTTTTGCATATGAAGGTTTGCCCCGGCTGTAGCCGATGAGCTGGAACTTGGACTTCCAGGTGATGTATTCCGTCACGCTGCGGGCCGGCACGATGATGGTGGCGCCGCTGTTGGCGGCGGGGAAGGAGATATCATAATCGGTATGGTTTTGAATGAGGCCGGTGTAGGCCCGTCCGGGGACTTTATAAGTCTTTTTCTTGAAAGGGAGATCATTTAAATCCGGCAGGGCTCCGCCCTCGCCGCTCTTGAGGGTATCCAGGGCGTCCAGAAAGAGAGCGCGGTCGGCGTCGGCGGGATATTTTTTACCATAGGTTTCATCATAGTAGGCATACTTCTGGAGCTTGCCTTCGGAAAACAGGATTTCCTCCACGTGCCGATCAATGGCGCAACCGGCCAACACCAGCGCCAGTAGCAGTAAACCCAGGAATTTCATGACCCCTCTCCCTTTTTATTTGACCCCTTGGCGGCCGAAGGATTTGGGCAAGGCGGGCTGGCTGAGAGGAGTCCGGCCCCTCCGGGAAGCGTCTGGTGGGCAATCGAACTCATAGTCCAAGAGGTCGCCGGTTTCGTCATATTTGAGGGATTTGAGCTTCCGGCTGTAGTTGATCATGGCAATAGCCCGGGCGAAATTCAGGGGATTGCTCTCGGAGGGAGGCGGATCGATAGTAAAGGCCAAGCCGCCTATCCCCAAGCCGCCGCCACCCATGTTGCCCCAGCCGCCGCCCCCGCCGCTGAGCAGAACTCCCGTGCGGCAGAAATTGCCGGAGCGGACGTCCCGGTATTGGCCGACCGCAAAACCCTGGGCGTCGGTGTCAATATAAACCGAATGATCCACCTGACTCGTAGCGGCGCAGCCGGCGCACAGCAGGATAAACAGAGCGATGCCACACACCTTCATCATAAAGTGAACTCCTTTTCGGGTTAATCTCCCAGGGCCTCTCCGGTGAGAGCCGCCACTTCCTGCAGGAGGGCGGAGAGCAACTCTTTTGCAGGCACCTTGCGCACCGGGAGGCCCTTTTTGAACAGCAGGCCCACTCCCCGGCCGCCGGCGATGCCCACATCCGCCTGCCGGGCCTCTCCGGGGCCGTTGACCACACAACCCATAATGGCCACTTTGAGAGGCGTAGCCACTGTCAGCAGGCGGCGTTCCGCCTCTTCGGCCAAGGCAAAGAGGTCGATGCGGCAACGCCCGCAGGTGGGACAGGAGATGAGCTCCACCCCCCGCTCCCGCAGGTGCAGGGCCCGGAGGATTTCAAAGCCCACCCGCACCTCTTCTACGGGGTCCCGGGTGAGGGAGACCCGCAGAGTGTCGCCGATGCCTTCGGCCAACAGGAGGCCGATTCCGAGAGCAGACTTGACGGTGCCGGCAATAAGTCCGCCGGCCTCAGTCACCCCCAGATGCAGGGGGTAGTCCACTTGGCGGGACAGCTCCCGGTATGCCGCTATTGTTGTCCATACATCGGAAGATTTGACGGAAACCTTAAAAGTAAAATAGCCCCAGTCTTCAAATTGTCTGATCCAGCGCAGGGCGCTGGCCACGAGGGCGTCGGCGGTGGGGGAGCCAAATTTTTGCAGGAGGTCAGCCTCCAGGGAACCGGCGTTGACCCCGAGGCGTACCGGCACTCTTTTTTCTGCGCAGGCTCTGATGACCTGGCGGGTCTTGTCGGTCCCTCCCAGGTTGCCGGGATTGAGGCGGACGGCGTCCGCCCCCGCCTCCAAAGCCGCCAGGGCCAGGCGATAGTTGAAATGGATGTCGGCGATCAGAGGTGTGGGAGACTCTCGTTTGATCTCCTGAAAGGCCCGGACCGCTTTGTGGTCCGGCACGGCCAGGCGTACCAGGTCGCAGCCGGCGGCGGCCAGACGTTCTATCTGGGCTAAGGTTTCCCCCACCCGACGGGTGTCGGTATTGGTCATGGATTGTACGGCAATAGGGGCCTCGCCGCCGATGGGCACAGCCCCCACGTGTATCATTTTGGTCAGACGTCTTGGCATGAACCCCCCCTGGTGCCCGTAGGCCGTGAGCGGTAACAAGTGATCAGTGATTAATGGGCCGGCGCTCGATAGCCGCTCACAGGTTGTTGAAAAAGTGCTGTTACCCCTTCCCCAACCCCGGTTTGGGATATTGGCTGCGCCAAAGGGTAAAAGGTCATGTCTCCAGTTGGCTAGGGCTAGGAAAGAGAATAAATTATTTTTGCAAGGATTCTATCCAGATCCCGAAGTCCTGACAAGGTTTCGGCAGTAATAAACAGTTCGCCGGTTATGGCGCCGGGCGCATGGATATCAAACCGGCAGTTTTTGCCGTCGGCCGGGCGCTGCTTTTGCCGAAAACTTTGAGCAGATTTTAACTTTTTTCCAGAATATCTTCAAAATAGCGGCCGATGGGAGGTTGGCACAGGCTTTGCTTCCGGAAAAGGATAATTTACTGAAGAGAGAAGACTGCCAACTATGGGCAAACCAGATTATTTAACCGGGCAAGCAGCGGCTTGCGGCTCAGAGTTTTTCTGAGGAGGCTTGATGTCGGCTGTTGCCCCCAGTGTGCATCCGGCTGCCGACCGATTCCGGGCTCAGAGCCGGGGTCAGGCTGCATTGGCGCACGATGCGTTTCGGGTGGTCTTGCACCAGCGCTTAACAGCTTATGCCCGTCAGGCAGGGACGGCGGGTAGAAACTCAAATTCTTTTGCCGCCAGGCAAGGAGAAAAAAGAGCAGCGGAGTCTGTGGAGTCGGGGGGCAACCGGCGTCGCCTGTCCCGCTCCCTGAGCCTCGGGTCTGAGAAAGAGAAGCCCTCGGCCTCCGTCAAGCCGGTCCGGTTCGAAGAAACCGGTAAAGCACAACCATCCGGTCGGTCCCGGCCTACCTCTCAGAAAACCCCGGAGATGCCGGAGGTACTGGTTCAGTTGGTGGCCTTTTTGGCGGAGCAGCCGGGAGGGGCCTTGAAGTTGTCGGCCGAGCGGCAGTCAGAAATGTCTGGGTTATTGATGAACGCCGGTGTTCCTCAGGACCAGGTGGAACAATTCATGTCTTCGCCACGGGTTCAGGAGCACGGGGTGACGGTGGCTGATATCTATGGTCTCTGGCAACGGGCGGCGTTTTTACTAGACACAGGGGGCGCCGCTGGCCAGGGAGCGGGAATACTTCCTCAGGGTGAGGCGGGGAAAGCGGCCATTGAACTTAGCCGGGAATATCAGCAGCGCTGGGAGCAGCTCCGCCTGCCGGCCAACGCCTTGCCGGAGTTGAAGTTGGAATTGCAGCGTCTGGGAGTTGATCCTCAGGTGCTGGCGGATTTGGAGAAGCGTGGCAGTACTCAGGGGGTGCCACTCACGGAGGTTTGGAAGCTGCTGTCGCGGCTTCCTCAAGAAGGGCAGACCTGGTCTGAGTTACCCAGAGCTTTGGTGGCAGCGTCCCCTCTGGCGGGAGACGAACTGGCCGGTTGGCGCCAGTTGCTGCAGGCCGCCGGTCTGCCGCCTGGTCTGACCGAGGCTTTGCTGGGAGATAACAGCGCTGCCAGCGCCCAGGAATTGACCACAAAGTTGCTGGAGATAGGGCCACCCCCGCCCGCACTTCCGAGCCAGGAGACCCCCAAACCCCTTTATCTCCCGGGAGAGTTGCGTTTAGGGGCAGTGGCCTGGCAGGCCTGGGGGCAAGAGGTTGATGCCCAGGGAGAGGAACAGGGGTCGCCAGATTTTTTCCAGGGTGCAAGCCCGGAGCAAAACGGCGATGTTCACGGGATGGCGCCTCCGGAGCCATCGTACCAGATCTTGGCCGGGGCCGTTGGCCAGGGGGGCGGCTCTTTGGTCGGCCAGGGTGTGGAAGCCGGCGCCTTGGCAGGGGCGGGGGGTTCGTCACAGCTTTTGCCCTATCTCAATCCGGAAGTACGGGAGGCATTGTGGTCTCAGCTCCGGTCGGGGATTATCAGCCACCTGCGGCCAGGGGACTCCGAGGTGGTTCTTTCTCTCAAGCCGCCGGAGCTGGGCCAGGTACAGTTAACCCTTCACCTCAGCAACCAGCAGGTAGCCATCACTGCCGTCACGGGCCGTCGGGAAGTGGGAGAGCTGGTGCAAGCCCAAGTTAACCAACTGAGCCAGGCCCTTAGCCAACAGGGATTGGTGTTGGCCAGTTTCCAAGTGCGTCCGCAGGAAGGAGCCTCATGGGTGTCCACTACCAGCGGCTTGGCTAAAAAGCTCGACCACGGCAAAGATAAGAGCACTTCCTGGCCCAAGCAGAGCAGCAGCAAAGTGGACCGCTTTGCGTGAAAAGTCTTAAGGTGGAAGGCAAAAATTTAAAAGGGGAGCTTTTCCCTGAACCATCAGCCGGTGACTAAAAGTTCCGAGCTGACAGCGGTCTTGGCAGGGAAAGAAAAACGGTGAGACAAAATTCGGAGGATGACCAGCATGGCTACCAGCTCTGCCGCCAGTGCCCTTAATCTGGCAACCCCGAGCACAGTGACAGTGGACACTCAGACCAGCGGCATCGTTTCGGGGACAGATAAGATTACCGCTAAAACCGTGGGGAAAGAGGACTTTTTAAAGCTTCTGGTGACCCAACTGCGCTATCAGGACCCTTTGCAGCCTGAGGACCCCAAAGAATTTGTGGCGCAGTTGGCCCAGTTCAGCTCTTTGGAGCAGCAGATCAACCTGAACCAGAATTTCTCAAGCTTAAGCGACCAGATGAAGGCCCTCAAGAACACTTTGGGGTTATCCCAGGGGGTGTCCTTGTTGGGGAAAACCGTGAAAGGCGAGGGCAACTCCCTGACCCTGGCCAGTGGGCAAGCGAGCGAGGCAGCCTACCAATTGAGCAAGGAGGCGGCCAGCGTTACCGTGGCCATTCAGAACGGCAGCGGCCAAACCGTGCGCACCCTGAATTTGGGTCGAAGGGGCGCCGGGCAGCACACCCTGGCCTGGGATGGTAAAAACGACCAGGGCGCGGCGCTGGCTGACGGCCAATACTATTTTCAGGTTAGCGCCAAGGATGTTCAGGGAAACAGTGTGGAGGTCAGTACTACTTTCAGCGGTACCGTACAGGAGGTCTTTCAGGACAGTCAGGGGGTATGGGTGAAAGTGGATGGCCGTCAGATTCTCCTGGATAAGATCCAGGGGGTCATGTAAGTCGTTTA
>DYLF01000037.1:0-9973 GCA_020722205.1 Desulfobacca acetoxidans | reverse complement strand
CGGAGGAGTCGCCCTCGTCTTTCGAAGAAAGGAGGATTTCAGATGTCTGTTTCCAGCGCCATGTACTCCGGCATCAGCGGCCTCAACGCCAATGGCGAGGCCATGGGAGTAGTAGGTGATAACATAGCCAATCTCAACACCACCGGTTTCAAATACTGCGCGGTGCATTTTGAGGACTTGATGCCGCAGACCACCTCCACCGGCAGCGGCCCGGCGCAAGTGGGGCGGGGCACCCGGATTGCGGAAATCACGCCGGTCTGGGCCCAGGGGTCGCTGGAAACCAGCGCCGATGCTCTGGATGTGGCGGTCACCGGGACCGGTTTTTTCATGGTCAATGACACCAACACCAGCGTGAGCTATTACACCCGGGACGGCAACTTTTCTTTGGACAAGGACGGTTATCTGATCAATGCCCATGGGCATAGGGTGCAGGGCAAGGCCATTGACGCCAGCACCGGCACCCCCTCGGGCAGTGACACGGACATCGTCATCAACCAGAATTTTTCGGCGCCCAAGGTCACCGAAAACACTGAGGTGGTCCTGAATCTGAACGCCAATGCCTCAGTCGGTGACACCTACTCCACGGCTGAAACTATCTATGACAGCCAAGGCAACGCTCACAGCCTCAATCTCACTTACACCAAAGCGGCGGCCAACACCTGGACTCCCAGCGCCACGCTGGACGGCACTTATGCCGTCACCATCACGAACCACGGGGGTGGCGCCGCCACGGACTTAACTTTTAATTCTTACGGGACCTTAACCGCCGGTGGCTCCTATGATCTGGCACTGACGACGCCCCCCATGTCGGCCGCCGCCACCGTCTGGCTGAATATGGTCAATACCACCGGGGGCAGCACCACCCAGTACGCCGCTGCCTCCGCCACCAATTATGTCTCCCAGGACGGCTACGGACCGGGTTTTCTCCAGCGGGTGTCCGTGGATAATGACGGCATTATCACCGGCAACTATTCCAATGGCCAGATTACTCCTCTGTACCAGTTCACCCTGGCCCGCTTCACCGCCCCCAACAAGCTGTATCGGGAAGGCACCAATCTGTACTCCGAGACTGAAGAATCGGGGGTTCCATTGACCGGTGCTCCCGGGAACAACGGACTGGGGAAGATCAGCGCCAATTCACTGGAGCAGTCAAACGTGGACCTGGCCAACGAATTTGTCCATATGATCTTGTACCAGCGGGCTTTCCAAGCCAATTCCCGCATTATCACCACCAGTGACAGCATGCTGGAGGAGGTGCTGGCTTTGAAGCGTTAAAGAAGAGGGGGGTAGTAAAGTTTTCAGTTTTCAGTTGGCCGGTAAAAATTTAAGATATAAGTCTTAGATCGAAAGAGCTGAAAACTTTGCGTAGCAGAGAATCCCCATGATCAGTCGTTATAGCCGTGAGCCTATGGCTCGCATTTGGACAGAGGAACGCAAGTTTGCCACCTGGCTCAAGGTGGAGCTGGCAGCCTTGGAGGCCTTGGCGGAGCAGGGGCTGATCCCGGGCGAGGTGCCGGCCAAGGTCAGGACACTGGCCCGGTGCGATCAGGAGTGCATTGCCGCCATCGAGAAAGAGACCCACCACGATGTGGCGGCTTTTGTGGACCAGGTGGCCGCCACGATGGGGGAATACGGGCGCTACTTCCACTTCGGCCTCACTTCCTCTGACGTTTTGGACACCGCTTTGGGTCTGCGCCTTAAAGAGTCGGCGACGCTCCTGCTGGCTGGGCTCGACGAACTTCTCCAGGTGCTGCGGGCGCGGGCCTATGAATTTAAGGACACCGCGATGGTGGGGCGCACCCATGGGGTGCACGCCGAACCCATCACTTTGGGGCTTAAATTTGCATTGTGGCATGCCGAGTTTCAACGCCATCGCCACCGGTTGTGTCAAGCTCGGGACGCGGTCAGTGTCGGCAAGTTTTCCGGGGCGGTGGGGACTTTCGCTCATGTGCCCCCGGCGGTGGAGGGACGTGCCTGTGCGTTGCTGGGGCTGGCACCGGCGCCCGTCTCCAGCCAGATTATCCAACGTGACCGGCACGCGCAATATTTCACCACCTTGGCGGTGATTGGCGGCTCGGTGGAGAAAGTAGCGATGGAGGTTCGCCACCTGCAACGCACCGAAGTGCGGGAAGCTGAGGAGTTCTTCGGTGCGGCGCAGAAGGGCTCCTCGGCGATGCCTCACAAACGCAACCCTGTGCTGTCGGAAAACCTCTCGGGATTGGCCCGGGTGCTTCGGGGCAACGCTCTGGCCGCCATGGAAAATCAGGCTTTATGGCATGAACGGGATATCAGTCACTCCTCGGTGGAGCGCATCATCGCTCCGGACAGCAATATCCTGTTGGACTTTATGCTGCACCGTCTGATCGGCATTTTGAAAGGACTTAGGGTTTATCCTGAGGCGATGGCCGCCAACCTGGCTTTGACCCGGGGTTTAGTCTTTTCCCAGGGGCTGCTTTTGGCTCTCATCCGGCGGGGACTCAGTCGGGACGCGGCCTACCGGCTGGTGCAGCGGCAGGCCAGACGGGTGTGGGAGGAGGGTTTGGATTTTGCCAGTCTGGTGGCTTCTGACCCTGAAATCGGCGCCTACCTGTCAGCGGCTGAGTTGAGTGAGCTATTCGATCTCAGGCGCCATCTGCGCCACGTGGACGAAATTTATAACCGGGTCTTCGGAGAACAGGCAAGGGGCGAAGAAGCTAGGCCAGAGATAGTTTGACCAGGTCTTCCCGCGGTTCGACCTTATCCAGGCGCAGCTGGACCAGGTCGCCGGGATTAAAGCGCACTGAAGCGGGGGCCGCCAAGGAGACTTCCAGGAGGAGATTGGGCAGCAATAATCGGTAGCGATGGTTGAATTCATCCAGGACCAAGGCTTCCACTTTTTGTCCCACCGCCCCTGCCAGATATTTCAGGAGCCAATAGCGCAGACGCTTTCCTTTGAGGAAAGCGGCCCGGCGCATGGCGGGCTCGATGGTCAGGAGGATTTTTTCCAGCTGGTCAGCGTTGTACAAGGGGGGGGCGCCGCTCAAGACGCTGAGAATCTGGCGGTGCGTAACCAGGTCCAGGTAACGGCGGATGGGGGAAGTGGCCAAGGTATAGCAGGGCAGACCCAGCCCCCAGTGGGAATGGGGGGTGAGGTCCATGACCACCCGGCTAAGTTTGCGGCGGTCCTGCCATAACTTCAATAAATTTTTGGGCTCGTGGCGGTCGATGGGTTCCCGGGGTTCGGTCTGGGAGCGATAGATGGCCGGGAGGCCCTGATCGGCCAGAAAGCGAGCGGCCAGGAAATTGGCCAGCACCATGGCTTCGGAGACTATCTGGTGGCTGGTCGTCTCCTGATTTTCGATGGTCACTTGGAGGCCCCAGGGTGCAAAAGAAATCCACACTTCCGGCAGCCTGATTTCATAGCCCCCTTGGGCCAGACGCTGGGCTTTGAGTTTGGCGGTCAATTCCCCCAGGGCAGCCAAGGTGGCATCTTGGGGCAACATCTCGTCCACTTCCTGGTAAGTCAACCGCCGTCGCACCCGGATGAGGCTGGGGTGGATGACCCAATCCTGGAGCTGGCCGGCGGCATCCAGGGTAACCAGGAAGCTCAGGGCCGACCGGTCCTGGTGGGCCAGAAGCGATAAGGCGTTTTCAGAAATTTCCTCGGGCAGCATTGCCAGGCGTTCTTCCGGCAGATATATGGAAGAGCCCCGTTCCCTGGCTTCGAGGTCCAAAGGGGTGTCGGGTTGGACCAGGGCTGAGACATCGGCGATATGAACCCCTAGTCGCCAGCCCGCCGGCAATTTTTCCAGGCTGAGGGCGTCGTCGAAATCGCGGGTGCGTTCGCCGTCGATGGTGAGGGTCTCCAAATGCCTTAGATCCACCCGGCAATGCTCATAGGGATCCGGTGGGGGGGCCGCGCTTAGGTGTTGGGCCGACGTCCGGGCGGCGTCAGAGAATTCCCGGGGGACCTCCAGCTGGTAGAGATACAGATTTTCATCTTCGTGAAAGACCCCCAGCTTCACCAGCAGGCGGAAAGGGGCATCCGGGGCGGTAAGGCGGGCCTTTTCGAGGAAGGCTTTGCCCTTTTGGTATTCCGGCGCTTCTGGCCCGAAAATCGCCATCTGCTTGAGCAAGGTGATGAGGCGCTCCCGCCACCGGGGGTCTGGGATCTCTTGGCCCTCCCAGGCAGCCTGGAGCATTTGGGCGGCGGTGGTCAACTCCAGGCGTTCTTTTTCCTCCCGGCGAGCTTTTTCCTTAAGTGTCGCCACCATCGACGGCGGATTTGGTACCCAGAGGCCCTCCTTGTATTTGAAAAAAAAGCGGTCGGCGTATAGGGCCCGCCCCATGGCCGCCACCTGGTCGGGGTTGCTCCCCTGAAACCAGAGGGTGGCCATCTCCTCCAATGATAAGGCTTGGTTTTCTTGGGATAAAAGCTCCCACAAGTCTTCCAAATTGATCTCGGCCTGGAGAGATTCCCGTTTTCGTTCGCTTTCTTCCAAATACACGAGCATTTGCTGGCGGGACCAGTCAGGACACAGGCGGCCGGGCGTGGCATGGAGCACCCTTTTGCGGGGCAGGGTCATCTCCCGCTGGGTCTGGGTGAGGACATGCAGGCGCTCTCCCTTGAGCTCCGTCACCACGGCGATAAGCAAACGCCGCTCCTCAAAAAATTCCACAAGATAGCCGGGTTCCATGGGAAACTGAGGAAACTTATCAAAATTGCTCAAATTGTCAAGGCTGTCAACCAGAAGTCGGAGGCAAGAGCGGGAGTGAAAAGAGGGGGAAAACAGAAAAAACTTTAGTATTAGGTCAGACAGCCGAAAAAAATAATAGCAGCTCACCTTCCATAGCGGGTGAGCGGCAACCTTAATTTTTCACTGGAAGATCAAACATGGGGGAAAAAGGACTGCTCATCTGGTCGGAGGTGATAACCCGAGCGGTGTCTTGGTTAATTGTCCACGTTGACCCGATTTTACCTCTGGTGTTGGTCTTGTGGATGGCTTGGGGAGACCTCAGGCACCGGCGCATCCCCAACTATTTGACCTTTGGCGCGGCCTTGGCCGGCTTGGGCTATCAACTGGGCAACCACGGCTGGGACGGCCTGTATCAGGGTCTTCTGGGCATGGCGTTGGGGTTGGGGCTGCTCATTTTGTTCTATGCAAAAGGCGGCATGGGTGCGGGTGACGTCAAGGCCCTGGCTGCCTTGGGCGCCTGGCTGGGACCCGGGCGCACCTTGACCCTATTTGTTTACATGGGGCTCTGCGGAGGGGTATTGATCCTGGCCTATCTGGCCTGGCAGGGACGGCTTTACCGGACAATCCGGCAGAGCTTTAGTGTTCTGATGAACTGGCTTCTCAGCCGTCCGGCCGGTCCCTCCCCACCATCTGTACCTCCGGACAAATCCCAGGGAATCCCGTACGCGGTGGCCTTGGCCGCCGGCATGGTTTTGTTGTGCTGGCGGGCGGTCTGAAAGGCAGGGCGATAGAGGGTGGTGGAAAAGCGCTTGGGGGGCCAAGGTTACAAGCCGCTGCCCCCTTGTCGCCCCCCTAATTGGGGAGCAGCCTTTTAATATGGGCTGGTTTTTTGGTGATTTTATTCACTCTTTCTGATCACACACGCTTGGCCTTCTTCCCGAAGAGCGCCAACAATTTCCCGGCCGTCTGTTGGGCGTAAGCATCCGTCAAGGCAAAATCCCAGCCGTGGTGTCGATAGAGCTGACGGACCTGCTCCCGGAAATGGAGGTCATCCACCAGCACGGTATCCACCCAAGGTGACAGCATATCATAAAGGCGCCGGGCGTGCATGGGCAGCATGGGGCCGATGAAGGCCCAGGTGTTAATGCCGGCTGTCTTCAGTTGGCGCAGGGCCGTCACCCGGCTGAGGATGCTGGGGGCCTGTGGTTCCAACACCCGCCGCACCTGTTCGTCGTCGGTGGTGACTGAGAAGCCCACCGACACCCCGGGCCAACCCTCCAAGATATCCAGGTCGCGCAATACCAGAGGTGATTTGGTAAGGATATTCACTTGCCAGCCGAAGTTTTTAAGTGTCATCAGGCACTGTCGGGTGAGACGCCAGCTTTTTTCCACCGGCTGGTAGGGGTCGCAGACGCTGGCCAAATGCGCGATGCGGGGCCGGCGTCGCCGCCTGAGTTCCCCCTGCAACAACTGGGCGATATTTTCCTTCACCTCCACAAAGCTCCCCCAAGGCCAGTCCCGGTGATGACGGGCATATTTCCGCATGAACACGGCGTAACAGTAGCGGCAGGCGTGGCTGCAACCCAAGTAAGGGTTGATGACAAAGTCGACCCCTGGTATTCTGGAGCGCACCAAGGCGCACTTGGCGACTATAGTAGAGAGTTCCATGAGCCCAGGAGCATGAGGGGGACCTCAGGGGGAGCGTCTGCTTCTTTCATTGTTAACCGGCCTAACCCAGGGGCTAAAAGCGCATCTTTAAAGATATCATAGGCGGATCAGACTTGGCCGCCATAGATTAAGCGGCCTTTAGGGGGCGGAGAGAATTTGGGGGATTTTTCCGGTAAAATAATATCGCCGCGTTGGTGACGGCGGGCAGCGAAGCTTTGACGGTCAACAGGAGCAACGATGGAGGCTTTTTTCAATCCCCGTTCGGTTGTTCTCATTGGGGTCTCCCGCCACACAGGGGTAGGGGCGTACAACGGACTGGAGATGATGCAGCGCTATGGCTACCGGGGAAAAATCTTTGTGGTGCACCCGGAGGCCGGGGAAATCCTGGGGCATCGGGCCTATCGACAGGTGCGAGAGTTGCCGGAGGTTCCTGATTTGGCGGTACTGGCTTTGGGGCGGGACCGGCTGCTGGGGGTGGTGGAGGAGTGTCTGGCCAAGGGCCTCCGCCGTTTTATCATAATCTCTCAGGGGTTGGCCGACGCCGACCTGAGGGGCAGGGAAATACAGGAGGAGATAGTAGCCCGGGCTAAAGCTACGGGGGCCAAAATCGTCGGCCCCAATACCATGGGGGTGCTTAACGCCTTCACGGGTTTCTCGACTGCCTTTGTGGATCTTCCCAGACACCCCGAGCCGCCGCCGGTGACTCTCATCGCGCAGAGCGGCGCCCCCCAGGTGGGGGCTGAATCCTTTGTCGGCCCCCTGGGCCAGGCCATTGATCTCGGGAATGCGGCGGATGTGGATTTTGTGGAGGTATTGGAATATCTGGAACACGATGCCCATACCAAGGTCATTGCCATCCACATGGAAGGCCTGCGCCGGGGGCGCCGTTTTCTGTCGGTGGCCGGGCGGGTGAACCGGCGCAAACCGATAGTTATTCTCAAGACCGGGCGGAGCGCGGCGGCTGCGCAAGCCGCCCTGTCCCATACCGGTTCTCTGGTGGGGGCGGATGAGGTTTTTTCGGCGGCCTTTGCCCGAGCCGGCCTGACCAGAGTCCGGGACACCACGGACTTTTTGGATACGGTGCAGGCCTTTCGGAAGCTGCCGCGGTTAAAAGGGCGGCGTATCGGCATCGCCACTCCGAGCGGCGCCCTGGGTATTATGGCGGTGGACGCGTTGACCCAGGAGGAACTGGCAGTCGGACCATTGCCTCCCAGGATAACAGCCCAGGTGGAACCTTTGGGGCCGGCCTGGCATCGGCTGCACAACCCAGTGGACCTTTGGCCCATCGGCATGAAAACCGGCGATTACCTGGCACTTCTGCGGGAAACCCTGGTGGGCTTTCTGCAGCATCCTGACATTGATGGGGCGGTTGCCATGCTGCCGGCCTTGTCCTCCCCCCTGCACCGAAACATAATAGCGGCGGCGGAATTCATGGCCTCCCTGGAGCTGGCCCGTTACGATAAACCCCTGGTGGTCTCGGTGTACGGTGATTATCGGGAGAAGCTGCGGCAGGAACTGGAGGAGGTGCCGGGCGTGGCCTGCTACTTTGCCGTGGAGCGGGGTATCAGGGCCTTAGGCCATTTGTACCGCTACCATCAGGCCACCTCACGTCCGCTGGAGACCTGGGAATCGAGGTCAAGCTACGCCAGCTCCCCAGAGAACATCGAACAAAGGCTTACAACCGGCGGCGCGGGGCCAAATCTCCTCTTGGGCCGGGAGGCCCTGGATTTCCTGGCGGGTTACAACCTGCCGGTTCTTCCTGGGGTGTTGGCAGCCCACGTTGATGAGGCGGTAAAGGCCGCGGAGGAGCTGGGTTATCCGGTGGTGATGAAGGTCATCTCCCCGGCCTGGCTGCATAAAACGGAGCGGGGAGGGGTAATCCTGCATCTTTCTGATGAGACCCTGGTGCGCCAGGCGTTTGCCACTTTGGCCAGCAAAGTAAAGGAACTGACTCCTGAGGCGCCTTTTGGGGGCCTTCTGGTGCAGAAACAGGTGAGCGGGCGCGAAGTCCTGCTGGGGATCAAACAGGACGCCACGTTCGGCCCGGTGGTGGTCTGCGGCTTGGGCGGGGTCCAGACCGAACTCTGGCAGGATGTGGCCCAAAGCCTGGCTCCAATAAACCGGGAGGAGGCTTTTGGACTCCTGGCCAGCCTCAAGTCCTACCCGCTGCTCACCGGTTACCGGGGGGAAGCTGCGGTGAACCTGGAGGCTCTGGCCCTGGCTTTGTGCCGCCTCTCCCATTTGGCCTTGGCGGAACCTGATTTGGTGGAACTGGACATCAATCCGCTCATAGCCACCCCCGAGGGTTGTTGGGCCGTGGATGCTCGGGCGGTGTTTCGTGAAGGGCGCATGACTCCTGGGTCGTCCTGATCGGCCCAGGCGGCGAAGCCAAGGTGTTTACCGGCTGGCACCTGGTATCTGGAACTCGCCCCTGATTTAACATGTTTTACCGTTTGTCTCCCCAAGTGGTGCTGCGGGACCGCTGGCACCCACTCTGGACTGAAACTGCCGAGCGGGTTCTGTTCATTGAGGCGGGTGGGGCTTTTCCGCCCAGCCATCCCACCACCCGCCTCTGCCTGGACCTGCTGCGGGAGGCCTTGGCCGCCAAGATGGTGGCCAGCTTGGCGGATGTGGGTTGTGGCACCGGAATCCTGGGGTTGGCCGCCGCCGCTTTGGGAGTGCCCCAGGTGGTGTCGGTGGATATTTCCTGGCGGGCGGCCCAGGCCACCCAGGCCAATGCCAGGAACAATCATCTCGCCGGCCCCCTGGAGGTGGTACGAGGCTCCACCGAGTGCCTGCAGGCCGTCTTCGACCTGGTGGTGGCCAACCTGCCATGGGAAGTGCAACTGGAGAAAGTTTTGGAATTACATCGACTGGCCGGTGGCCGGGGCAGCCTTATCCTTTCGGGGTTTTGGGACAACCAGGAGGCTCTATTACAAGAGAGGTACCAGAATCTGGGCTGGACTCTTCAGCGGCGGCTGGTCAAAGATTTCTGGCATCCGGAGCTGCCGCCGGACATCAGCTTCACTTGGGTGGCCTGGCTGCTCAAAAGGCCATAATCAATTCAGGGGAGTGGACAGTGCAGCGGCGCGGGCAAGGCAAAGGAGCCACTCCATGGTCTAGTTTTCAACGAGAAGCCCTCTAACTCCTTCTTGGCATAATCTTCGGGACCAAATTTCCCTCATATCGATTTCATAACGGCTGACGGTGAGGAGCCCACATGCTTTTTGCCGTGAGTCAAGCGGGTACCCCTGTTGATCCGTCCCTGACCGGGGGAGGAGAAGTCCACAAAATAGTGGCTCGGAACCGTCAGGCAGGAAGGGCACCGCAATGGTTCGCCGCCGCACCGGGGGAACCACAACCTTAGAGCCGTCCACCTGAATTCGGACGCTGATTCCAGGGAGAGCCAGCCATTCGGTGGGGTTCCCTCGACCCCATCGGGGTTCATACTTTCCCCAAGGCCGTTTACGCGGTAAGATTGGATGAGGAAGGGGGCGGCGCCATCAATAGGGTTTCACAGATTGAACACCACTGGATGGCGGTGTCGGACAACCCCGAATACCCGCTCATCGCCGTGGAAAAGGCCAGGAGGCCCAACCTCATCATCGGGCGGGTGATCTGGTCGTGGA
>DYLF01000036.1 GCA_020722205.1 Desulfobacca acetoxidans | reverse complement strand
CTCAGAGCCATGTACCGCACCGTGATGGCCGACCATTTTCCGCCGGAAATGACCATCACCTTCGGTGACCAGAAGCTGATCTACCGCAAACGCACCTGGAAGCTGCCGGACGAGAAGACCGGCGAAGTCATCGATATGGGCCTGCGCTACGGCGAAAACCCGGGCCAGGAAGCCGCCCTCTACGAGCTGGTCAACGGCCACCTCGCTTTGGGTGACTGCCGCTTTCTGGACCCGGGTTTGGGACTCACCAGCGCCTTGGATGAGACCGCCATGCTGCAATTCGGCAAGCACCCAGGCAAAACCAACCTCACCGATTTGGACAACGGTCTGAACATCATCAAGTTCCTGGCAGCCAAACCCGCCGCCGTGATCCTCAAACACAACAATCCTTGCGGGGCCGCTTGGGCTGACTCTTTGGCGGCGGCCTATGACAAGGCCAATATGGCTGACCGCATCGCCGCCTTCGGAGGCTGCGCCGTGTTCAACCGGGCCGTGGATCGGAGCACGGCGGAGCTGGTGTCCCAAAACTACCTGGAGGTGGTGGCTGCCCCCGAATATGAAAGCGGTACCCTGGACATCCTGAAAAAGGCCAAAGACCTGCGCATCATCCGCATCACCCGCTTTGACCGCCTCCAGGCCTTGCTTACCCAACGCACCGTGGAATTCAAAAGTCTTATCGACGGCGGCCTCATTGTGCAACAATCGCTCCTGAATAACATCCTCACCAAAGATGACTTCAAACCCGCGGTCTGCACCTACCAGGGGCGGGAGTACCGTCCCCGCCGCCAGCCCACCGCGCGGGAATATGAAGACCTGCTCCTGGGCTGGTGGGTGGAGCAGGGAGTGACCTCAAATTCCGTGCTCTATGTCAAAGATGGGGCGACAGTGGGCATCGGCACCGGCGAGCAGGACCGGGTGGGGGTCGCCGAAATCGCCATCTTCAAGGCCTACACCAAATACGCCGACGCCCTCTGCTTCAGGCGTTATGGCATTCCTTACAAGACCCTGGAGATGGAGATCCAGCAGGGGCGACGGCCGCTCGCCGACAAAGTCGAAATCGATCAGGAAACTCAGGCGGCCAAAGGGGGGTTGCTCGGCGCCGTGATGATCTCCGACGCCTTCTTCCCTTTCCGGGACGGGGTGGATGTGGCCATCCGCCAGGGTATCTCCGCCATCGCCCACCCCGGCGGCTCGCTTCGGGATTATGAGTCCATCCAAGCCTGCAACGAAGCCGACCCCCCGGTGGCCATGGTGTTCACCGGCCAGCGCGCCTTTAAACATTGATAAATCAGGCTATGGGCAGGGGGCAAAAGGCTATCGGCAAAAGGAAAAACCATCTTATTAACCATAGCCCATATCCCCTCCTCCCCTAGCCTATAGCCTGGAATTTTTATGTCCAGAGTTCTCAAAAAAAGATCAAAAAAAGCCGGCTTGTCCCCCGGCGCTTTGACCTATGTGGGCGACAAGGAAGACAAGAAAGTCAGGATCACCATCGTCCATTACAACAGCCGGGACTACGAGGAGGAGGACAAAACCGCCCTAAATGATTGCCTGGGACTCGTCGCTGCCGACAGAATCACCTGGGTTAATATCAACGGCTTGCATCGTCCGGAAGTGATGAGCCAGCTGGGGAGCTGCCTGAAGATGCACCCCCTGATTCTGGAAGACCTCATGAACACCGATCAGCAGCCCAAGCTGGAGGAAGGCCGCGATCATCTCTTTGTTGTCATCAAAATGCTGGACTGCCATGACGCCGCACGAAATATCCAAGTCGAACAACTTAGCCTGGTGCTGGGTCCTACCTACCTAATTACTCTGCATGAACAGGAAGCTGACCCTTTCACCCCTGTCAGGGAACGCCTGAAGAACTCCCAAAGCCGGCTGCGCCAGTCAGGGCCGGACTATCTAGCCTACTGCCTCCTCGACGTCATTGTAGATCGTTATTTTGTCATCCTGGAGCAATTGGGAGAAGCCATTGAAACCCTGGAGGAAGAGGTGGTCACCAACCCTACTCAGAAGACTCTCCAGAGCCTGCATCAGTTGAAAAGAACCCTCCTTATCTTCCGGAAGGCTGTTTGGCCTCTCCGGGAGATTGTCAGCCGCCTGGAAAGACGCGATTCTCCCCTGCTCCGGGAAGACACTGCCCCCTTTTTTAGAGACGTTTACGACCACGTCTTTCAGGTCATCGATACCATCGAGACCTTTCGGGAAATGTTGGCCGGCCTGCTGGATATTTATCTCTCCAGCATCAGCAACCGCCTCAACGAAATCATGAAGGTCCTGACCATCATTGCCACCATCTTCATCCCTCTCACTTTTGTGGCCGGCGTTTACGGCATGAATTTCCAATATATGCCCGAGCTGCGGTGGCGCTGGGGATATTTCGCCGTGCTCTTCGGCATGCTCTTGATTGCCGCCGTCATGCTGCTCTATTTCAGGAAAAAGAAGTGGCTCGGCGGCTAAAGAGGCACTTTTTCCTCATCTCTTACTTAGTTTCTTCCGATTACTAATAAGCAAGACGATTATGCAGAGCCCTTTCCCGAAAGCACCGGATTGTCCTCTGGGGGCCAAGACCTGCCCGCTCCTAAAGGTCCTTCGCCGTCTCCACCAGGAGTGTCGGCGCCTCCTGCAACTGGCCCAAACAGACCCCCTGACCGGCCTGTTCAACCGGCGCTGCCTGCTCAAGGCCCTGGAACGGGAAATGGAGCGCACCCGCCGTACCGGTCTGCCCACCAGCCTGATTATGATCGACCTGGATCACTTCAAGAGAATCAACGACACCTTCGGCCATCACACCGGAGACCAGGTCCTGCGCGCCGTCAGCCGGATCTGGAGCCAAAATATCCGCCAACTGGATATCCTCTGTCGCTATGGCGGTGAGGAATTTGCCATCATTCTGCCAGGCACCCGCCTCCCCCAGGCCGTCCGACTGGCCGAACGCTTGCAAGCGGCCTTGGCCGCCGGCCCCGTCTGCCCCAACGCTCACTCCGTTGCCATCACCGCCAGTTTCGGCGTGGCCTCTTTCCGTCCGGAAGAAAAAATGTCGGCCAAAAGATTCTTGGCCCGAGCCGACCGGCTTCTCCTGCAGGCCAAAATGCAGGGGCGCAACAACGTGCAGTATCAAGACAGCAGCCTGCCGCCGGCCCCCACCGGGGTCACCCAGGAAGAACGGCTGGCCTTTTATACCAAGAGAAACGCTTATGAACAAACCTACCACCATGCAAGCCAGACCCAGGACGTTCTGCCTGACCAGCGGCAAAGGCGGCGTGGGTAAAACCAGTCTGGCGGTCAACCTGGCCTATGTCCTGGCTGATCGCGGCAAAAAGGTCCTGTTGATCGACGGCGACTTGGGGTTGGCCAACGTGGACGTGCTGTTGGGACTCCCCGTCTGCTCCACCATCCAGGATATCATCTGCCGTCAGGGCGATCCCCTGGAAAGCGTCTCTTATCTCACTCCTCAGCTGGCCATCCTGCCCGCCAGCTCCGGAGTCCCCGAAATGGTGACCCTGGGGCCTGAGGAACACGCCCAACTGGATGAGACCCTCCAGGACCTCATCCGGCACTTTGAGATCGTCCTGGTGGACACCGCCGCCGGTATCGGCCCCTCTGTCCTGTGGTTTGGCTCCTGGGTGGATCACATCATCGTGCTGGTCACGCCCGACCCCACCTCCATGACCGACGCTTACGCTCTGATTAAGGTCATGGCCCAAAATTACCAGCGCCGCCGTTTTCACCTCCTGCTGAACGCTGTCCGCAACGAGCAGGAAGGCCGCCAAACCTTTGATACCCTGGCCAAGGTGGCGGAACGCTTCCTCCACCTGTCTTTGGCATATCTGGGCTCAACCCCCCTTGATCCGATAGTGTGCCAAGCCATTCGGGACCAGGTGCCCTTTATCCGCTTGGCCCCCAACCGTCCTGCCAGCCAGGCCGTCAAAATCCTGGCTGACCGTTTGGCATCTATGGTCTCCTGCCGCCCCCCGCGCCGCCAAACCCCCCCCAAGGCAAAACTGGCGTGACCTTCCCGGAACTCTGGATGCCGTCCTGGGCGGGGAATATGTCCCTGGCCGCACCTCCCTCCCCTACCCCTGAATCCTTTCCTGTTTTATGGCATCGTCGGCATCCTTACTGTAAAAAAAGACGTTATTCTGCTATCATGAGACAAAAATACCTGGCCTTAAGCTAAACAACCCCAAGGCCCTGTTTTTTCCCAGAACCCGGACTCAACTATGCCGCCCGAATCAGCCAAACCCTTGAAGCCACCCAAGCCGAGACTGGTCCGCCGAACCTTGGCGGCCTTGGTCTCGGCCATCACCGTGGTTGTGTTGCTCCTGGTGGTCTTTCGCCCTGCCCTTACCGAATTCCTGGAGCTCAAGTTGCAGGACCTGAAATTCCGCTACCGGGGACCCCGGCCGGCCGGCCGCGAGGTGGTCATCTTGGCCATTGATGATGACAGTCTGAAAAAAGTGGGGCGTTGGCCCTGGTCCCGGGAAGTGATGGCCAAGCTCCTGGCCCGGTTGAAAGCGACGGCCCCCCGGGTCATTGCCCTGGATATCATCTTCGCCGAACGGGAAGAGACCGCCAAGCTTAACGCCATCAAGAGCCTGCGCCAGGAACTCGGCCGCCTCGGGATGGCCAAGGAAATCCTGAGTTATTTGCAGACGGCGGAGGTAAAGGCCGACGTGGACCGGCAACTGGCCCAGGTCATCTCCCGGCAACCACCGACGATTCTGGGCTTCTTTTTCCGTGAGGTGGGAGGTGCCGGCACTGCTCTTCAGCCTTCTCAATTCATGCAGCCTTCGGTCATCCAGGCCAGCACCTATAATTTTGTCCGGTGGCTGGATAGGCAGCCCTCCCGCCTTCCTTTCATGGGAGCCGGCGGGGTGGAGCTCAATCTCCCGGAAATTACCGCCGCCGCCGCCGGCGGCGGCTATTTCAATATGGTCCCCGACCTGGATGGCACCGTGCGCTGGCTTCCCCTGGTCATTCATTACGGTCAGGACATGTTTGCCCCTTTGACCTTGGTGGCCGTCCAGCACTACCTGGGAAGGCCCCCTCTGGGCCTCACCCTCTCCCGCTTGGGGGTGGACCAGGTGCGCCTGGGCTCAACTCAAATTCCCGTGGACTGGCTGGGCCGTTTGCTCATCAACTATCTGGGCCCGCCCGGCCTGTTCCCCTCTTATTCCGCCGCCGACCTCTTGGACGGCCGACTCAACCCCGAACTACTCAGAGATAAGATTGTCTTGGTCGGCGCCACCGCCGTGGGCATCTATGATCTCAGGGTCACCCCTTTTTCGGGCATCACTCCAGGATTGGAGATTCAGGCCACCGTAATAGACAATATCCTGCGGCACGATTTCCTCATGGCCCCCCTCCCCTTTCATCTCTCGGCTCTCCTCAGTGTGATCTTGCTGGGAGGAATCCTCGGCCTCGTTTTGCCGCGCCTCTCCGCTCCCGGGGCCTTTGTCTTTACCCTCTTGCTCACCCAGAGTTATGTCGTCCTGAACTACCTTCTTTTCAGATTTAAAGGCTGGCAGGTGGAATTGTTTTATCCCTTATTAGAGATCGCCGCCGTCTACACCGGCGTCACCGTGCAACGCATTCTGGCGGAAGAACGGGAACGGGCCCGCCTCAAAAAGGCCTTTCAATCCTACGTCGCCCCCGAGGTCGTCAACCAGATCATCAAACAGCCGGACCGCCTGCGGCTGGGCGGCGAACGCCGTGAACTTACCATTCTGTTCAGCGATATCCGCGGCTTCACCAGCCTTTCCGAAACCCTGGAGCCGGAAGCCCTGGTGGGGGTACTCCACGAGTTTCTCAACCCCATGAGCGAAATCATTGTCAAACACCGCGGCACCTTGGACAAGTACCTGGGCGACGCCATTATGGCCCTTTTCGGCGCCCCCTTGCTTTTTCCGGACCATGCCAGCCGGGCCTGCCGCGCCGCCCTGGAAATGTGCGCCACCCTCAAAGACTTGGACCAAGAATGGAGCAAACAGGGTAGGCCTACCATCCGCATCGGCGTCGGCCTCAACTCCGGCGTGGTGGCCGTGGGCAACATGGGCTCCGACCGCCTCTTCGACTATACCGCCATCGGCGACAATGTCAATCTGGCCTCCCGCCTGGAAGGCCTGAACAAATACTACAACACTGAGATCATCGTCAGCGGCGGCGTCGTCCGCCTCCTCGACGGCCCTTTCCTCCTGAGAGAACTGGACCTGGTACAGGTCAAAGGCAAAAAGGAACCGGTGCCCATCTTCGAACTCCTGGGCGAAGGCCAGCCCACCCCCGAACTGGCCCGTTTCCTGGAACTTTACCAACAGGGCCTCACCCTTTTCCGCGCTCGGCACTGGCCAGAGAGCGCCCAGGCCTTCCACGCCGCCCTCAATCTTATGCCCCATGACGGCCAAGTCCCCCGCTATCTCAACCTCATCCAACATTTCAGCGTCACCCCCCCTCCCCCCGATTGGCAGGGGGTGACGGTGATGACCGAAAAATAGCCATCAGTATGCAACCGGGGGCACAGACTTCCCATCCCCCACCTCAGCCGCCAAACACCAAGGGCGGGTCATTGACCCGCCCTTGCCAAAAATTCTTTTTAATTTCGAACTCTTTGCCTTACCCTAAGCTGGCGCCCCTTCCCAAGCCGGCGTGGCTCCCCAAGCCGAGCTGAACTCCCGGTTATGCATGGGTGGCGTCCATACCTGCCAAGCGCTTTCCTGTCTCATGAGGTGCTCCAGAAAACGGTGATGCAGGGCATGGCTCCCCCGGCCCACCTCCACCCGACCCACCAAAGGCAGACCCAAAAGCGCCAAATCTCCCAAGGCATCCAAAATCTTGTGCCGCACGCATTCCTCCGGGAAGCGCAAACCCTCAGGATTTAAAACCCCCTGCTCGTCCAGCACCAGGGCGTTGTCGAGCGACCCGCCTTGAGCCAGCCCCTGTGCCCTCAGATGTTCCACTTCCTTCAAAAACCCAAAAGTCCTGGCGGGCGCGATCTCCCGCCGGAAGGAGTTGTCATCCATCCGAAAGGTATAGCGCTGACGACGAATCATGGGGTGGGAAAAGTCAATCTGGTAGGTGATGCTGGGACGGCCCGGGGCCACCCGCATCCATTGCTGGTCTTCCCTTAGTTCCACCGCATGCCGGATTACCAGATAAGAGCGGGGCCAGGGCAGGGAGCGCAGACCCGCCAACCCCAGGCTCCTGGCAAAAGACGCCGCACTCCCGTCCATGATAGGTATCTCAGGGCTATCCACCAGGATGAGGGCGTTGTCCACCCCCAAGCCCCACAAGGCGGCCAACAGATGCTCCACTGTGGCCACCGTGGCCTCCCCCTCACCCAGAGTCGTGGCCCTCAGGGTGCCCACCACCCGGCTGTAATGGGCCATGACCTGGGGCCGCCCCGGCAGATCAGTGCGCACAAACCGAAGGCCGTAATGAGCCGGCGCCGGCTGCACACTTAACCTCGTCGGCTGGCCCCCGTGGAGCCCGATGCCCACGAAGTCAACGGCACGCGCCAAAGTTTTTTGCCAAACCATTTTCTCCCCTCGCTGTGCAGAGGTGCAATCCTTATACCACCTGCCACGCCCGGGGAAAAAATTTATCATTTGTAACATGTTATTATTCTATGTCTTTTTTATTTCACAAACCATCCGGCCGATTTTCGCCGGGCACGTGTGGTAAAAATACCACACTTCTACCTTCCACTGTGGCAAAAATGCCACACCCCACATTGCCTTATGGCTCCTGTGTTCTCGGACCGAAACCCAGAGCCCAGAACCCAAAACGGCTTATTGACTCTCCGGCGGAAACTCCACCCTGGCCCACCACTTGGGGTCCACATCCGGAAAGATGTGGTCCCGTTCTTGACAGCTCGAAAAATAGTTCCAGTCTTCGGTGGAGAGTTCACGACTGTCGGCGTAGCGCCGGGTCATGTCGGCCAGGCGGCGAAAGTCATCATGGTGCATCACTAGGCGCAGTTCCGCATAATCTCTGGCGCTCATGGTGCTGATAAGGAACTGCCAGTCCGAGGCTTCCAGCAGCAACAAGGTGCGGCCGCATTGTTTTAAAAGGTCCTGCAGGCGGGGATCGGCATCCTGGGACAGGCGTCCGGCCAGCTCTTCCATTTCCGCCTCGGCCGGGTAAATATGGCGCCAGGTCCACTCATTCATCTCGTTCAGCCAGATCCAGTGATACCCTCCTTCCCCCCATGACCCCTCGGGGAGGGAAATCACCGCACTGGGAGCCTCCTGCTGTAAAAAGGCCCCCGTTGTGGTCAGGCCCACCTCCGGGTCCTGATGCAGCCTCTTCAGTACTTCCTGCATCCACCGGGGGCCTTCAAACCACCAGTGCCCGAAAAGCTCGGTGTCATAAGGGGCCACCACGATGCCCGGCCGACCATGGCTGGCCCGGAATTCTTTGAGAATCTCCCTGACCAAAGCAGCAAAATGGTCGGCCTGTTCCCGGTAGCGGCTCGCAACCCACTCGGGGTGGTAAGGGCCCTTATCTGCCAGGTCGGCTTTGGCTGCGGTCACGCGCCAATAGCGCAGCCCCCCCGGAAATCTTTTCTTATGGAAGTCAAGATAGTTGCCGTCTCCAGGATAACCCCACTCGCCGCTCCACACCTGCAGGCCGGTCTTGGGGTCCCGAGTGAAAACCGCCACCGGCCGTTTGCTCTCCGGAGCCGAGCTTACCAGGTAGACTTGGTAAGGGGATTTTTCCTCTTCTTCTGGGCGCTCCTGGTATTGCGCCGCGAACTGCCCCCAAAGGCGCTCCAGGGCTTCGAATCGGTCCTTATATACCCCGATGGCCCGGCCGCCGCGTAACAGGTGGGAATCAATAATAAAATATTGTAAGTTATTTTCTGCTAAAAACTCCTCCACGCCCTTGCGCATGAAAGGTTCCTGTTTTATTCCGGCCTGAGGGGGCGACCAGCGATAACGCGGTCGATAGGCGCATTCCGGCAGCCAGAGGCCCAATGGTTCCCGTCCAAAATGACGTCGGTAGGCCGCCACTCCCTGCTTCACCTGGGCCTGCACCGCAGTATCCCGACCCAAAAGTGGCAAATAGCCATGGGTGGCGGCAGAGGTGATGATCTCCAATTCCCCGGCCTCCATCAAGCGCCGGGCCACACCCAAGAGATCTGCGTCGAAGTCTTCCAAGAAAAGACGCCTAAGTTCCAAATAATGTTTTTCCCAACCTTCAGCTATGCCGATAAAATGGCTTTCTCCCAAGCGCCGAAAAGTGGCCTGGTCCTCACGAGCCGCCTGCACTTTGTTCTCCAGGTAGTCTTTAAATTCCTCCTTAAAAGATGGCGAGGCCAGCATCTCCGCCAAAATCGGAGTGATGCCCAAAGTTACCCCCGAAGTGCAACCTTCCCGGGCCAAACTCTGAAAGACCTGCCACAGCGGAATATACGATTCCGCTGCCGCCTCGTTAAGCCAATCCATGCCGTGCGGCCAGCGGCCATGACCAATGACAAATGGCAGATGCGAATGCAGCACAAAGGTAAAATAACCCACCGGCTCTGACATAATGTTCTCCTTGTAGTTTTTCTCTCTTCTGTTGCAACCACCCGGAGGCCATAACCTTCCACCAGGAAAGTACCTCCCTGAAAAGGGGTTTCACTTCTTGCGGCTCACGACTAAACTACTTCCGCCTTGATCAAATCCGTCGTCCCCCGTTGCCCCAGGGGGGTGCCGGCGGTAAAGACCACCTTCTCTCCGCTCTTCAGCCAGCCGGCTTTCAGGGCCTCCTTTTTCATCACGGTCAGCATGTGGTCCAGATTTTTAAACCTCGGTGCCAGTAATGGAAAAACACCCCACAACAGGGCCAGTCGCCGCCAAGTGGCTGGGCGCGGCGTCACCCCAATGATTGGCGCCCGGGGTCGAAATCGGCTGATATGGCGGGCTGTGTCCCCAAAGTCAGTGCTGGTCAGGATGGCCGCCGCCTCCAGATCATGGGCCAGCTCACAAGCAGCCCGACTGATAGCTTCGGAAATTTCCAACCCCGGCGGGGCTGACCGCTTCTTGAGCCAGCGCTCATGGGGAAAACACGCCTCGGTAGCCCGGCTGATCTGGTCCAAAAACTTTACCGCGGCCACCGGAAACTCCCCCACCGCCGTTTCCTCTGACAACATCACGGCATCAGTACCGTCCAAAATGGCATTGGCTGCATCCGTGGCTTCCGCCCGGGTGGGGCGAGGTGAGTTGACCATGGACAGCAGCATCTGAGTGGCTGTGATCACCGGTTTGCCCGCCCGATTGGCCGCGGCAATGATCTCTTTCTGCATCAACGGCACCTGCTCCAGGGGGATTTCCAAACCTAAATCGCCCCGAGCCACCATCAGCCCGTCCGCTGCCTCCAGGATCTCCTCTATCTGCCGTAAAGCTTCGTGTTTCTCTATCTTGGCAATAATAGGCTGGTCCGCCCCCATCTGCCGAAGAAAATTCTTGGCCTCCAGGATATCCTGCGCACTCCGCACATAGGACAGGGCCACAAAATCCACCTCCATCTCCACCCCGAACCGCAAATCCTCTCGATCCTTGGCAGTGAAGGCCGGAATTGACACGGAGTGCTGGGGGAAATTGATGCCGGCATAGGAGCGTAAAGTCCCCGGGCTCAGCACCCGGCAATGAAGTGCCTCGACGGTTTTCTTCTCCACCTTCAATTCGATCTGGCCGTCGGCCAACAGAATAGTCACCCCCACCGGCGTCTCCGCAATGATTTCGGGATACTCCACGTTGACCCCTGTCCGCTTATCATCCTCCGCGCTCGCCGTGAGAATGAACACCTGCCCTTTCTCCAGTTCCAATTCTCCTTCGGCCAACCGGCCGATGCGCATCTTCGGGCCGGCCAGGTCCTGGAGAATGGCCACCGCTTGCCCCCGCCGCTCAGATAATTGCCGAATTTCCCGAATCCAGCCTGCATGTTCCTCCTGGTTGCCATGGGAAAAATTCAACCTGGCTACATCCAGGCCGGCCGCCACCAACTCCCCCAACGTTTCCCCGGCGCAAGCCGGCCCCAGGGTGCAGACTATCTTGGTACGCCTCCGCCGCCACATCGCCCGCTCTCTCCTTTTTGAGAGACTATCACAATTAGCCCAAGAAACCGTCACTATGAATGGTATCCAGCCTGTCGATCATTTCTTAGGTTCTGCTGAGATTTAAAAACCTGGCCAGAGGTAAAGCTCTTCTGAACCATAAATTCAAACTAATGTCCATTTGTGGAAGGTTCGACTTTGTACCCTAGTTATTGATAATCGGGCGATTTTCCCACCACACGGGGAGAAACTCCCCGTCCCCTTTATCGATGCTAGGCAATGCTTGTGATACAAAGATCTACCTTATTCTTTATATTACTTTTGGCGCCGAAGGGGAATTTCTTTAGTCTGTCAAATATTCATTGTTCACTGCTGGTTCTAATCCCTGGTCAAACCTCTTCGCTCAGCCGTGGGCTACTTTTTCCTATAAATAATAGATATATATCAATAAGTTTGAAAGAGATATGTTCAACCTGCCAATTAGTTTGACGAGCAGAAGACAATCCTGGTCTCACCAAGATGGGGAGAATCATACCCTGCAATTCGACCATCATCCTGGCAGGTCACCAAAAAATTGAGAAAAAATAACCCCTAACCTTGACCCAGCGGTAAGGCATGCTTATTGCAGTAAGGAAGAACAGGGGGAGAGTCATTATGCCTATTTACGAGTATCAATGTGTGGATTGTCGCGGCGTGGATGAACGGGTGGCCGGTTTGGACGACCAGACTGCTATCTGCGTCCAATGCGGCGGCCTGATGTTGCGTCTGGATGAAGATGTTTTCCGGCCTTATTTTGAAGAATCAGAGCCGTCCGAGGCCGTTGCCCTGGAAAAAGTGTCCGGCGCCTAGCAGACTGACAGCCCCACGCCTGCCGCGGGGTTGTAATTAACCATCATCTCTGCAAGGGGGCTATGCCCCCTTTTTCTTTTTCCTTTTCAACCACCATCAATCTCCCTACCTTTCACCGTGGGGGCCGTCAACCGCCGAGAAGCCGCTTACCAATCCCTTAACACTGCCCACTGCTTGCTGACCCCTGATAACTGGCCGGCCCCTCTTCCCCCTCTCCCTGCCTTGTGCTATGCTGCCTTTCTATGGAAGTCATCGCCGATCTGCATGTCCACTCCCGCTATTCCATCGCCACCGGCCGGACTGCTGATCTGGAGCACCTGAATCTCTGGGGTCGTTATAAAGGGGTGCAGGTGGTGGGGACCGGAGACTGCACTCACCCAGAGTGGCTCCAGGAGCTCTCGGCCAAACTCGTTGAGGTGGATTCAGAGGTTATAATGGCGTCTATGGGGAAATTCGCCTCTTAAGTGGGGAAGAACGCCTCAAGAGCCAAGACCAGTCTGCTTTCTTAAATGTCGCTTCCCAAGAACCAGAACCTTGATCATCTGACCTTCCATGCCCTTGGCCGACAAATCCTGACCTCCCAGGGTCTGCAGCGCTAACCCTTACCTTTCCCCTTTGCTCCCTTGCCTAGATTGTGTTTTAATATGAGCAGCAATGACCCCGGCTATCACCAAAAAAACCACACTCTTTTCCCTACTCCTGATCTTTTGGCTCGCCAGCCCCTCCACCCCTCTGCTTTGCGCCGCCGACCCTACTGAACAGACGTCTCTCACCTTGCGTTCTTTCAAAATCAGGGGGGTGAAGGACGTCCCCCTGAAAAAACTCACCGAACAACTCGTCACCCCTCTGCCTTCTCCCTGGCCCTGGAAAAAGCCCCCACCTTTCCGCCCGGATGAACTGGAACGGGATCTGGAACTGTTGCAGAACGAATTTCGCCGCCATGGCTTCTACCATACTGTAATTACTCCTGAGGTGCGTATCCTTGACTCCGACCGGGTGGATGTGATCCTGCAGGTCACTATGGGGTCCTGGGTCAAAGTCACCAGAGTGGAAGTGACCTGGGAGACACCCACCCCACCTATGAATCTTAAGGCATTGGAGGAGCAAAGGCCCCTGAAAGTGGGGGACCGCTTCAGCGAGGAGCATTATGACGCTCTAAAACGCCTTTATCTCAATCATCTCCTGGACCACGGCTATCCCCGGGCCCAGGTGGAAGGCAAAGTCTGGCTGGACGCTGAGGCTGACACCGCTGACATCCTTATCACCCTCAAACCCGGCAGGCTCGCCTTTTTCGGAGAAGCCCGCCTCAGAGGGGAGCTAAAGACCCCCCCTTATCTTATCTTCCGCCGCCTCACCTTTAAGCCCGGGGAGGTCTTTTCCTTTAACGAACTGTATAACAGCCAACGGCGACTCTATGAGACTGACCTGTTTCAAAGCGTCACCCTCACCCCGGACCTGGCCGCCGAAAAGGATGGCCACATCCCGGTTATGGTCGAGATTCAGGAAAAGAAGAAGCGCTCCGTCAAAGTAGGCTTGGGCTATGGCGATGAAGATGAATTCCGGGCCCGGCTGGCGATGCGATTCCGCAATCTGGCCGGCGGCGGCCGCCTCCTGGATCTGGAAACCAAGTACTCCCGCCTGGAAACCAAAGTGGCCGGTACCTTTACCAACCCCCAGTTTATGGCCAGCAAAAACGACGCCGTCCTTCTCGGAGGCTTTGCCCGCCGCTATCTTCCCGGCTTCACCGACAAGGCCTATTATACCCAGGCCCGCCTGGAGCGGGACCTCCCTTGGCTCCTGCGCGGCTATCTGGGCTACGGTCTGGAGTTTGCCCGCCCTTTCAACATCCCCACTCAAACCCTGCTGCTCCTCAAGGAAACCGAAAGCGGTCGTCTCTACACCGCCTCCATGGCTATGGTGGGGCTGCGCCGGGACAGCGCTGACAACCCCATCTACCCCCGGCGCGGTGGTCTCGTGAGCGCCAGCGCCGAAGTAGCCCCTGACTTCCTGGGCTCCTCACTGCAATTCGTCCGCACCGTGCTGGACGCCCGCCGTTATCAGGCTCTGGGCCGCTCTGAGGCCGTTCTGGCCGCCCGCCTGAAGCTCGGCCTCATTGAACCTATCCAGGCCACCGCCGATATTCCCATCTATCGCCGCTTTTTCTGCGGCGGCTATGGCAGCGTGCGCGGCTATCGCCTGGACTACCTGGGACCACGCAACCAAGCCGGCGACCCCCTGGGCGGCGAGGCCCTCCTGGAAGGCAGCTTGGAAGCTCGCCTCCCCCTCTACAAAGACCTGCATGCCTTGGCTTTCCTGGACTTCGGCAACGTCTTTCTGAAGATCCGTCACCTGAACCTCGGCCAGCTGAAATACGCCTCCGGCTTCGGTCTGCGCTACCACACCCCTTTCGGCCCGGTGGGGCTTGATGTGGGATTCCCCCTCAACCCCATCGACCCCCGCCGCGACGACTACCGCCTTCACTTCACCATCGGCCAGACTTTCTGAGGCGACACGAGCTTATTGCCACCAGCAAAATTTAAGATGACATCTTTCCACCCTGTTTTCCCTCTCCTTTTGACGGTCCTACGGCCTAACCAACGGCACAAACATCACCGGCAACCGTAGCTCCTCCTTTAACTTCCCCTCTATTTTCCTAAACCTGGTGAGCTCCTGGACCTGGCCCGGAGGACCCAAGGGAACCACCAACCGGCCGCCGGCGGCCAGTTGCTCCACCAAGGCCGGCGGGGTCTGGGAGGTCGCGGCAGTCACCAAAATGACATCAAAAGGAGCTTCTGCCGGCCAGCCCAAATGGCCGTCGCCGGTGTGCACTTGTACCTGGCCGTACCCCAATTTCTCCAGACGCTTCTTGGCGGTTCGGGCCAGTTCCGGCAGTATCTCGATGCTGAAGACCTTAGGAGTGATTTCCGCCAGCACTGCAGCCTGATAGCCGGAGCCAGTGCCTACCTCCAACACCTTATCACCCGGCTTCACCTCCGCCCATTGAGTCATCAGCGCCACAATGTAAGGCTGAGAGATGGTCTGTCCGGAACCGATGGGCAGGGGATGATCGCCGTAAGCGCGGGAAGCCAAATAGTCCGGCACAAAGAGGTGGCGGGGCACGCTGCTCATGGCCGCCAGCACCAGAGGATCGGTGATGTCCCGCCCTTGCAGCTGTTCCCTTACCATGCGCATCCGGGCTTCCTCCCATTTATCACTGGCTGGCGTCGGCCCCCCGCAAAAAACCAGGAGCCACATCAGCACTAGACAGCCCATCTTGAAAACCCTACATCTCATGCTTTCTTTCTCTCAGCTGACCAAAAGCCGAAATTGCCTCCCTCATCGTAGCCTTAAAGATCATGCCCGGTCCTTCTTCCTTCTTGTCAGTCATGGTTCGGTGGCGCAAAAAATTTTGGCTCCCTTTCGGCCATCAGCACCAAGCGACTGACGTCGGCTAGGGGCAAGGTATATGAATACTTTTCCAAAACTTGCAGGCCTAATTCATGACTGCGCTCTTGAGCCTTAAGGAACTCTCTCTCATCCAACTTCGAACCCTTCAGCGCCAGTAAGCGTCCCCTTGGCAGGAGCAATGGCGCTCCCAGCTCCAATAGGTGGGGCAAAGTAAAAGCAGCCCTGGAAACCACTGCCGCAAAACGCGGCCCCCACGCCTTTGCCACCCGTGGGGTCAGGTGTTCCTGGACTATTCTCACCCCAGAGATCCCCATCACCGTGGTCACATATTCCAGAAAGGCCGCTTTCTTTCCCTTGCCCTCCACTAAAGTCAGAGACATAAATGGCCTCATGATTTTTATCACCAGACTGGGGAAGCCCGCACCGCTCCCTAAATCAACCAGAGATTCCGGCTGGCCGAGATATGGCAGGATGGCCAGGGAGTCCAGAAAGTGCTTGATCACGATGTCCCGGTCAGTTTTCAAACCCGTGAGGTTGATGTGGGCATTCCATTGTTTGAGTTCTTTCAGGTAAAGGGAAAACTGCGCCAACATCGGGGCTGCCAGCTCCTGCCCCAATAACGCCGCTCCCTCCTGCAACAACTCCATGGCCTCTTCCTGATGGCCATTACAGATCATCCCTTCACCATTGCTTCTTCCCTCTAACCCCTCCCCCAGCGCCTATTTCCCTATACAAAACCCCGAAAAGATGCGCTCTAGAACCTCTTCTCCAATTTCCTCTCCCGTAATTTCCCCCAATTCCCGGATGGCCTCTCTAAGTTCCAAGGCTACCAATTCCCAGGGAGGGTCTGAAATCAATAGTCCCCCGGCCTGGTGGAGAAAGTCCAAACACTTACAGAGGTGTTGATGGTGACGAGCCTCGGTGACCATGACCCCCTCCGTCCGCCCGCCCCCTGTTAGGGCCAGCTTAAGGAGGCCGCCTTGCAACTCATCCAGCCCCTGGCCGGTGAGAGCGGAAATCTTGACCATGGGAAAAGATGTTACTTTGGCTAGCTCGTTTTCAGCCAACTCCTGGGGCAAGTCTATCTTGTTGATGACCGCCAGTCCTTGCCGATGGGCCAGGCCCTCCAAAGCGGCACAGTCTTCAAGGGTAAGAGGCTGACTGCCATCCACCAGATAGAGCACCACATCGGCCCCGGCCAGCCGTTCCCGGGTACGCTCCAACCCAATTTCCTCCACCTGGTCCTGGGCAGTCCGTAATCCGGCAGTATCGGTGAGGCGCACCGGTATCCCCTGCAAGACTATACTCTCTTCAATGAAGTCCCGGGTAGTGCCGGGGATGGGGCTGACGATGGCCCGCTCCGTCTTTAGCAGCCGGTTAAGCAGACTGGACTTGCCTACGTTGGGTCGGCCCACAATGACCACCTGCAAACCCTCCCTGAGAAGACGGCCCTCCTGGTAACTGTCGCGCAGATGCAACAACCTGGCCTGCACCTCGCTTAAGGCCTTGGACAGCTTGCGGACTGGCAAGTCCGGGGTCTCTTCAGGAAAGTCCAGGGCCGCTTCCACCTCCGCCAAAATATCCAGCAGGTTTTCCCGCAAATCCGCCACCTGACGGCCCAAATACCCCTCCAGGTGAGCTTCCGCCACCCTCAGACCAGCCCGGCTGCGAGCCTGGATAACCTCAAGGACGGCCTCGGCTTGGGTGAGGTCCAGGCGCCCCGCAAGGAAGGCCCGCAAGGTGAATTCCCCGGGGCGAGCCAGCCTGGCGCCGCCAGCCAAAACCTCATCCAGAATCCGGCTAAGGACAGCATACCCGGAGTGGCAGTTGATTTCTATCACGTCTTCCCGGGTATAGGTATGCGGGGCCCGCATCAGGGTGAGGAGGACTTCATCGATGCTCTCCCCATGAGCATCCACAATGTGGCCTAGATATAGCTGGTGGGAGCGCCAGACGGCGCGGGGGCGATGCGGACGGAAAAGGCGGCGGGCTATCTCCAGGGCCTGGGGGCCGCTGAGGCGGACAATACCTATCCCTGCCTCACCCAAGGGGGTGGATATGGCCGCGATGGTATCCCCCGCCTCATATCGGGTCATGCCAAACCAGGGTTGGCCCCCTGTAATTCTTTCTTTCTGGCCGGATATATGACCACCTTCTTATAGAGACCCTCCCCCCGACTCATGGTCTTCAGGTCCTTGTCGTCCTGCAGGGTCAAGTGGATGATGCGGCGGTCATGGGGATTCATGGGGTTTAAGGTGACTGGTCGGCCGCTCTTCTTAACTTTTTCACCATACCTTAAGGCTAGCTGGCTCAGGTTCTGCTGGTGCCTGGCTCGGTAGGATTCAATATCAATGGCCAACCGCACTTTCCGGCGACTCTTCTTCACCAACATCTTGGTGAGAAGATATTGCAGGGCCTCCAGGGTCTGGCCCTGCTTGCCGATGAGCAACCCGGCTTCTTCCGTGTCGATGCTGAGATATAGACGGTCATCTTCCTGATGACCCGAAACTTTTCCGCACTCACCCATCTTCTCCAAAAACTTCTCAAGCAACTCCTGACCCAGGCTCTTAAGGTCAGGCTCCGCCTCTTCCCGCCGGGTGACGCGGACTCTGGCCTTCCGACTCCCCAACCCAAAGATGCCCGGAGACCCCACGGTGACTATCTCTATCTCCAATTTTTCGGGCGAAACTTGGTAGTATTCACAGGCATGTTGGATGGCTTCTTCGGTGGTCTTGCCTTCAAACTCCAGAAATTCCATCAAAATCTCCCTGGGACTGCCATAAACTGGCAAAATGAGAGCCCGGCCGGATTATCCGGCCTCAAAAAGACTAAGGTTCGACAAGGGGTGAGTGGCAAATCCCGACTTTGCATTACCCACCGCCGCTCCCGCCCTCAGGCCCTCAGGCCAGATATTTATTCGTGTAGAGCTGCTGAATGATGGATAAGACATTGTTAACCAGCCAGTAAATCACCAGGCCGGAGGCAAAGTTGAGAAAGAGAAAAGTGAAAATAATGGGTAAAAACATCATCATCTTGGCCTGGGCCGGATCCCCGGGGGAAGGCGTCATTTTCTGCTGGATGACCATGGTGGCGCCCATTACCAGGGGAGTGATGAGTAGCGGATCCTTAGCCGACAAATCAGCCAGCCATACGATGTCGGTAAACGGCAAAGTGGGAATAAAGGGAGTATGGCGCAATTCAATGGCGTAGCTGAGTGCGTTGTACAGCGCAATAAAGATCGGCAATTGCAAGGCCATCGGCAGACACCCACCCAATGGGTTGACCTTGAAGGTGCGATACAAGGCCATGAGCTCCTTATTCATGGTTTCCCGGTCACCCTTGTATTTCTCCCGAATCTTGGCCATCTTGGGCTGTAGTTTCTGCATCTCCTTCATAGACTTGTAAGCCCGATGGTTGGGATAAAACAGCACCAGCCGGGTCAGCAAAGTGAAAATCACCAGACTCCAACCATAGTTGTGGACATAGCGGTTTATGAAATTCAGACCGTAGAGCATGGGTTTGGCAATAACATCAAACCAACCGAAATTTACTACCCGCTCCAATCCCACATTCAGGGCTTGCAGTTCCCGCAGGTCCTTAGGGCCGAAATACAGGGTATAGGAAAGTTGGGTTTCCTGACCAGGGGCCAAAGCTTCCGGGTTCCGCAAGATGGCAGTCATAAACTCCGGAGGCGACTCCTTAAGAGTCAAAATACACTTGGGAGCTGATAGCGGAACCATGGCCATTAGGAAGTAGCCTTCGTCCATCCCGGCCCAATCGATCTTGCCGGTGAAAGTTTTAAGTTCTTTCAGCTTCCCTACTTTCACGTCATCCAGACGGTTGTTCACAGAGCCATTGAAACCCAAAAATCCTGCCGAACCAGGGTTTACCCCAGCAAAATCGGCCGTGAGGGCCAGATCCAAATGTCCTTCCACAGACTTGGCACCCCGGTTCACCACCTTGACTGCCAGGTCAAACCCGTAGCTGTCGCCGCGAAACCTAAAGGTCTTGGTGACCAGCAAGCCCTCCGGGGTGACAGCCCTGAATTGCAGTGTGCCGCTTCCTTCCTTCGGTAGTGTGACTTCAGATTGATCCGCTTCATAAAATAATGTCGGAGAAAGGCCGACTTCCCCGCCGTCCCAACTCAGACCCAACGGCAGCTCCTGGGACTTGCCGGGCTTAACAAGTTCTTTGGGTTCTGCCCCTGCTTTGTCCGGATCCCGATAACGCTCGAGGTCAATACCCACTGGTCCCAGGCTCCAGGAATAGATAGTCTCGAAGGGCATCCTCTGCCGGTACTTTTTCAGACTGAAACTTTTCAGCCGACCCCCGCTCTCAGTGAACACCGCCCGAAAGAGAGGCGTATCCACCACCACTTCTTTGGCGAGCCGCTGCCTGCCGCGGGGGGCCGGCGGCCGAACCGCTGCCGCCTGCGGCAGAGGAGCAGCAGGAGTCTCTGGTTTGGCCACCGGGGGTTTTTCCGGCTGGGTGGTTTGGCTGACCGTTGTTTCCGGAGCGCTCCTCTGGCGCTTCATTTCGCCGATATACATAAACACTATGAAGATGACAAAGCTTAAACCCAGGGCAATCAGCGCCCGTTTTTCCATAATCCTACTCCTCAAGGAACCGGATCCCATCCCCCGGCATGGAAGGGATGGCACCGGCTCAAACGTCTCAGGCTCAACCACAGCCCCCGCCAAAGGCCATGGCGTTTCAAAGCCTCGGCAGCATAACAGGAACAACTGGGTACAAATCGGCAACTGACAGGCAGCCAGGGTGAAATGACCAATTGGTAGGCCCTGATCAATCCAAGCGCAATTCTAACCACTGAATTATCAGTCTAAAGCTGAGAGTTGTATTATTATAACACCTCATTCCCAAAACCAACTTTCGTAACCTTCGCTTCAGACTATTTTCCCTTACACCTTGTCCTTTGGCAAAAGGATTTTCCTTTCGGCCTGAAGCAGGCGCGCCTCATGATCGTTCCCCATCATAATCAATCCTCATCCGGCCCACGACTCACGGCTCTCACCAGCACCCGGCGCAACTCCTCGCTCACCTGACTATAGTGTAATTCAGCCGCCCCCCTTTTGGCCATGATGATTATGTCTCCTGATGGCAGCAGACCTTTGTGGCGGCGAAAAAACTCCCGCACCAATCGCTTTATCCGGTTGCGGCGCACCGCTTTCCCTAATTTCCGGCCCACGATGATACCCAGGCGGGGGGAGCCGCTGGCTGAGGGCGCCAGACAGACCCCGAAATGGGTGGTGTGACGGCGCCTGCCCCTGGCTTGAGCCCGGACAAATTCCTGCCGCCGGCGAAGCCTGTCCGTTCTGGTTAACAAGGCCCGCCCCTGAAGCGAACGGCTGGCGTCTAAGGAAGGCTCCGGGTTTGTGTCGCGCGAATGTTGACTCAGAGGTTGTCCTGGTCATTTACACCGTCAGGCGTTTCCGTCCTTTGGCCCGACGGCGTTTCAACACCTGACGCCCCCCCCGGGTGCTCATCCGGCTTAGAAAACCGTGGGTGCGGGAGCGCCTTAGTTTGCTGGGTTGGAACGTTCGTTTCATGAAGTATGTTCCCTTGTTTGGAAATTATCCAATTTAGCTTATTAACCATTTATTTGTATGTTTGTCAACCTCCTGCCAGCCGTTTTTCCCCACTCAAAACCTCTCTCCCTCGCCTATCCTCCACATCACAAGACCTTTCCCCTCCCTCCTTGCCTTGCGCCTAAAATAGAACTTGAATTTTTGAGTTAAGCTGGCAAAATATACCTGCACTGATATTTCACCTTTTTCCATCAGATTAGAGACCCCTGACCGTTTCTTCCCTGACTTGCAGAGACTTAACGGTTTTCAGCCAAAAGGAGTTTTTTTATGTTCCTTGACCACATTTTGGGATGGTTTTCCAATGATCTGGCCATTGATCTGGGAACCGCCAATACCCTTGTTTATGTCAAAGGCCACGGCATTGTATTGAGCGAACCCTCGGTGGTCGCCGTGCGTAAGAATGTTCGGGACCGCAATAAAGTCCTGGCCGTCGGTCGGGAAGCCAAGATGATGTTGGGCCGCACCCCTGGAAATATAGTGGCCATCCGCCCAATGAAGGACGGAGTGATCGCTGACTTCGAAATCACCGAGGCCATGCTGCGCCACTTCATTCGCAAAGTGCATAACCGCCGCTCCCTAATTCGCCCTCGCATCATTGTCTGCGTCCCCTCTGGTATTACACCGGTGGAAAAAAGAGCGGTCCGAGAATCAGCAGAGTCCGCCGGCGCCCGGGAAGTATATCTTATCGAAGAACCCATGGCCGCTGCCATCGGCGCTGGCCTCCCCATTACCGACCCCATCTGCAATATGGTGGTGGACATTGGCGGCGGCACCACCGAGGTGGCCGTCATCTCC
>DYLF01000128.1 GCA_020722205.1 Desulfobacca acetoxidans | reverse complement strand
TCTTACTCATGGCAGATTGTGAAAAAAAAAGCGGGTGTCGTACCCGCCCATTGATCAGCTGGCGCCAGGTAAATAATGCTAACCTGCCATTTTTTGCCGCCACGGCTTACGGCTCACCGCTCACTCCTTAAAACCAATAGGGGCTTTCCACCCACAATATGGCCTCGGCATATATTCCCGGCATTTCTTCTTCCGGAACCCCCACCTGGCTGGCCAGCGCCGCCACCTGACCCCAATTCCCCTGTTCATAGCTCAAGCCCAGATCAAAGATCTGTCGGTATAAATTTTTCTGTCCCAGTAAAGCGTTTTTCACCTTGTCCGACAGGGGCATTTCTTCCATGATTTCCGCCAGGGGTCTGCCTATCAAAACGTCCATCAATGAGAACATACCCAGGAGAAATAATTCGGCCTTGTGTGCCCCCAGCCCCCCTTTCGCCGCCAAAGCTTCGCAGAACCGGGCCCTGAGCAAAGACAGGCGCAACAATTCCGGCGGCTGTCCCTTGCAGAGTTCCATAAGGGTGACCAGCGCCGCCCACTTTCTGATTTCCTCCTCCCCCAGGAGTTGAAGACCATGCCGGATGGAAGTGATCTCATGGCGCAGGCCGAAAAAGGCGGAATTGAGATACTTCAAAAGTTTATAGCTGACGGAGGTGTCCCGTTCGATAACTATTTGCAACTTATTGAAATCTAAATTTTTCCGGCTGAGTTCCCGCAGGAGACCGAGATAGGCGAGACGGTGGCCAGGCAGGTCTCTACGAAAAATGATTACGGGTTCGCTGAAAAAATACCCCTGAAAGTAAGTAAAACCCATCTCCAGGGCTTCCTGAAAATCACGCCGCGTCTCGACTTTCTCCGCCAGCAATTTCACCGGTCGGTCGGTAAACTTCTCCCTGATGCGCTTTCTGTCGGCGCACCCGTTTCTTAGGAAATCCACCTTGATGATGTCCACGATCTCCGCCAAAGGGTTCTGTTCGTGCTCGGGCCAGATATAATCGTCCAAGGCTAACAGATATCCGCTCTCCTTCAGTTTCAGACAGGCCTCTACCACCTCCTGGTCCGGAGTCACGTCTTCCATAATCTCCAAGACGGCCAACTCCTTAGGGAGAAAAAAAGCCGTCCGGTTAAGGAGCAGCGTCCGGGTGAAATTGAAAAAGGCCCTTCGCCCCCCCGTGACTTTGTCGGCACCGACGATGAGCAGAGAGTTGCGGATTACCTCCAAAGTCGCCTTATCACCGTCAGCCACAGGGTAATAGTTAGCCGGACCGCCACGAAAAAGCAGTTCGTAGCCAAAGACCCCCTGACGACGATCAAATATAGGCTGGCGGGCAAAAAATATATCCATTTCTGTCCTAAATCCTGCTCTTTTATGAAGCGCCCCGAATAAGCGGGCGCGTTTCCCCCTTAAGAACTAACCATTTACTTTTTCGACACCACCCCCCTTTTTCTTAACCCTCTACCTGAAAAGTTTTCTGCTTGCTAACTCACCTGCCGTTTTCTCTTTCAGAATGAAATTCTCCCCCCACTAATTTTTTCCCACTGGAGATAACCAGTCAGCCAGGGCGAATTGCAGGCCAGTGAAATTTATAATAAAATTAACCTTCTTGACAGAAACCTTTTCTATTGGTTATCTTTTATTTTTAATATCTTATTGATTCTGACGCCTATGATCACTGCCATCCGGGGCATGAAGGATATCCTGCCGCCTGAAACCAGGCGTTGGCAGGCAGTCGAGCAGACAGCTCGCGAGGTTTTTGCCCTTTACGGCTACCAGGAGATTCGCCTCCCGCTTTTGGAGCGCACTGAACTTTTCGCCCGCTCCATCGGGCAGGAGACAGATATTGTAGCCAAAGAAATGTATACTTTCCTCGACCGCCGCGGCGAATCTGTTACCTTGCGCCCCGAGGCCACGGCCCAAGTAGTGCGGGCGGTCCTGGAAAACCGACTACTACACGGGGCCGGTGTAAAAAAGTATTACACCCTTGGCCCCATGTTCCGTTATGAACGGCCCCAAAAAGGGCGCTACCGGCAGTTCCATCAGATCAACTGTGAGGCCTTGGGTTCTGATGCCCCGGAGTTGGACGCCGAAGTGATTCTTCTGCTCCTGGAGCTGCTCCAGCGCCTGGGGCTGGGTCAGGTGCGGCTGCTCCTCAACTCCCTGGGTTGCCCGGCCTGCCAGCAGGAGTTCCGGGCCCGCTTGGCCCTGTATCTTCGCCAACAAACCGGGTGGTGTCATGACTGCCAGCGCCGGCGGGACACCAACCCCTTGCGGGTGCTGGACTGCAAGTCCCAACACTGCCGGGAACTGTTGGCAGGAGCACCGGTGATGCTTGACTTCCTCTGCCCGGCCTGTAAACAACACTACTCCCGCGTGAAGGCCCTCCTGGCCGCCCAGACCTTGGAAGAAGCGCCTCGTTTAGTCAGAGGACTGGATTATTACACCCGCACTACTTTTGAGGTGGTGGCCACATCTCTGGGGGCTCAGGATGCCGTAGCCGGAGGCGGACGCTACAACGGCCTAGTGAAAGAGTTGGGCGGGCCGGACCTACCGGGGCTGGGTTTTGCCATCGGGCAAGAGCGCCTGATGGAACTCCTTCCGAACAAGGAGACAAAATCTTCTCCTCTGGTGTTTTTGGTGGCTTTGGGCACCCAGCCCCGGGAACGCGCCTTCCGTCTCCTCCAGCAACTCCGCCAAGCCGGCCTGGCCAGCGATATGGACTTTGAAGAACGCTCCCTCAAGGCCCAGATGTCCCTGGCCCATCGGCGGGGGGCAGCTTTGGTGGTGATTATGGGGGAGCGGGAGCTTGAAACTGATGAAGTAATCCTCCGGGACATGACCACCAGCCGACAGCAGACCATCCCCACCGACTGTCTGCTGCCCAGGCTGGCGGAACAGTTAGCGGGCTGCCAATCAAATTCCTTTGGAAACACAGCGATCATAGGAGGAGTTACTGGATGAGTACCGGATATGTAACGGCTTCAGGGACGCGGTTTGCAACTCAAAATGCTGTCAAGAAAGGAAGGCCTTGTGCTTGAATCCATCCAGGGCTGGGTGTGCACTCACTCCTGTGGTATATTGCGGGCTGCCGACGCCGGCGCCGAAGTAGTCCTCATGGGCTGGGTGCAGCGCCGTCGGGACCATGGCGGTTTGATCTTTGTAGACTTGCGGGACCGGGATGGCTTGACCCAGGTGGTCTTCAACCCCGAAGTGAATCCCGATACTCACAAGAAAGCCGGCATCTTGCGAGATGAATTTGTCATTGCGGTGCGCGGCGTGGTGAACTTGAGGCCGCCGGAGATGATCAACCCTCAGTTGGACACCGGGGAGATCGAGGTTTTGGCCACCGAACTCAGGGTGTTGAACCTGGCGCGCACTCCGCCCTTTGAATTGGAAGACTACAAGGTGGATGTTTCGGAAGTCCTGCGCCTAAAATACCGCTACCTGGACCTCAGGCGTCCCAGCGTGATGAAGAACATCCTAGTCCGCCACCGGGCCGCCCAGGTTGCCCGCCAGTTCCTGAATGAGCATG
>DYLF01000035.1 GCA_020722205.1 Desulfobacca acetoxidans | reverse complement strand
CGCTCTGCCAAAACAGGCGGCCGAAGGCCAGATAGCCCCAGAGGTCGGGGTCTGCATTGGTGTTGGCCAGACACTTGAGGAGTGACATCACCACCAGAGCACCCAGGGCGGCCTGAAAGAGTTTTCTGTTCAGTGGTCGGAGCATAGCTGGTTCGGGGTTTACGGCTTAGGTTCTCTGGCCAGCGGCTGGATAATCAGATCGACTCGGCGATTGAGGCGTCGTCCGCTTTCGTCCTGATTGCTGGCCAAGGGAGCAAATTCGCCGTAGCCGGCGGCGGTAAAGCGGGCCGGCGCAAGATGATAGTGCTCGATGAAATAGCGCACCAAGGTAGTGGCCCGGAAAGTGGAGAGTTCCCAGTTGGTAGGGAATTGGGGGGTATGGATGGGGAGGTTGTCGGTGTGGCCTTCGATGACCACATGATTGGGGATTTTTTGCAAGACGGCGGCCAGCTTGTCCAGCAAGGGTTTGACTTCCGGTTGCAGGGCGGCGTCGCCGGAGGGGAAAAAGAGGAATTCCGGCAGGTGCACTACCAGTCCGCGGGTGCTGACCAGGATGCGGATGTCCTGATAATCTTCTTGGTTGGCGGCCTCCTTGATGGTCTGCTGCACCTCCCGGGCCACCTCTTCGATCTGAGCTAGGGCGCGGGATTGTAAGACAGCCCCGGGGAGATCGCCGGTGATGCCGGCGGCAGGGGTATCCCCCACCCCTTGAGTCACGGGAAAGCCTCCCAGAAACACGGGGGCATTTAAGGCCCGTTGGATAGACCATTGGGCCTGAGCCAGTTTTTCGCTGTCCAGCCGGGTGATGGAATACATGGTGACAAAAAAGGCCAAGAGCAGGGTGATGAAGTCCGAATAGGAGATCAACCAGCGCTCGTGGCCCGGGTGGCCGGGTTCACTGGGAGGAAGAGGACGGCGTCGCATCATGGGACTCAGCCGGCCGTTTAGGCCGCGAGGTAAGTACTCTTACCTTGGGAGAGGTCAGGGCGGCGGTGGCCGCTGCCGCGCTCCCCCCCAGAAAGCCCTTCATTCTTTCGGCGATCAACAGCGGGTGGTCACCCTGGGCCAGGGCCAGGATACCTTCCAGGATCATTTCTTTATGGAGTAAGAGTTTCTGATGTCGCAGCTTTAATTTCTGGGCGATGGGCAAAAAGATCAGGTTGGCCGAGGCCACCCCATAAATAGTGGCGACAAAGGCCACGGCCACGCCGGTGCCCAGCTTGGCGGGTTCGGTGAGGTGCTGCATGACTTGGATCAGACCCAACACCGCGCCCAAGATACCGATGGTGGGGGCATAACCGCCGGCGGCTTCAAAGACCCGGGCCGGGACCAAGCCGACATCCTCGGCGTGAACCAACTCGAGTTCCATGATCTCTCGCACCTGTTGCGGGTGATGGCCGTCCACCACCAGTTGCAAGGCTCGGCGCATGAAGGGGTCGGAGACTGCCGACAGATCCCTTTCCAGGGATAAGAGACCTTCCCGCCGGGCCCGGTAAGCCAGGTCCACCAGACGGGTCAGGTGAGCGGGCCCCTGATCTTTGGGCTCTTTCACGATATGGGGCAATTCCCGGAGGGCTTGCTTGAGTTGGGAAGCGGAAAAGCTAAGGGACACCGCGCCCAGGGTGCCTCCGAAAACGATGACCAGGGCGGTGATTTGCAGAATCATGCCCAGAGAGCCGCCTTCCAGGTATTGGCCCCCCACCAGGGCCAACCCACCCAAGAGCAGACCGATCAGGCTGGCTTTATCCATTAGGCGTAAGCCAAGAGCAAGTTAGTCATCTTAAGGGTCCGGCAGAAAAACCAGCAGCGCTTTCTTCCACCTACTATCCCTCCCCCCCAGGCCGGAAGCCTAGAGCTACCCGGGTGGGGTCGATGGCCTCACGCCGGGGGACTACTTTACATTATCGGAACTTTCTGGGGAGGCTTTATTTTTTAGCTGGGGAGGCGGCAGAGGGGGCTGATGCTCTTCCATTTCCGGGAGAAATTGGCTATGCTGGTGGCAGTTCAAAAGGAGGTGGAGGGAGTGGAAAGCAGTGATTTATCAGAACAATTTTAGCCGGCGGGGCGAATCCCTTGCGGTGGTCAGCCGGCCGGGCGGTTTGAAGTGGGAGCACTATGTCAGAGCAGCGGTTAACTAAGTCATGCTCGCAGATCACCGGAGCGCAGGTTATTAAAGCAACGTTATTTTTGTTATTCCTGGCAGCCGCCATTATTGTCGGCCAATATTTTCAGCTTTCCCAGTACCTGGAAAAAGAGCGCTTGCGGGTCTGGATTGCCGGCTACGGGATGTGGGGGCCGTTGGTGTATTTGGGCATCTGGTTTATGGCGCCCCCCTTGTTTCTGCCCGGGCTTCCCATCACCTTGGCGGGGGGGGTGCTGTTCGGGCCGGTGTGGGCCACGATATATATTGCCTTTGGGGGTACCGGTGGCGCCGTGCTGTCCTTTTTGGTGGCCCGCTACCTGGCCAGGGACTGGGTGGCGGCCAAAATGGCCGGCAGCCGCCTGGCGGCCTTGGACAAAAAGGTGGCGAGGCAGGGGTGGAAGATTGTGGCGTTCACCCGTATTGTGCCCATTTTCCCTTATTTTATTATTAATTATCTTTACGGCCTGACTCAGATTTCTTTTTTGGCTTACACGCTGGCCACCTTTTTCGGCATGATTCCCATGTCTTTTGTTTACGCCTATTTTTCCGCCAACCTCCTGGATCTCCTCAAAGGCAGGTTTTCCTGGGAGGTGCTGCTGGGCCTGCTCATGGTGCTGGTGGTTAGTCTGGCCCCGTTGGTTTACCAGAGAGTAAGGGGCAAGCGGGGAGAACCGGCGGGGTTGGATGGACTTTAGTTAAAACCAAAAAAATAATATTATTTTTATTAAAATGATTATAAAATTCTTTTTCACAATTTTAAGAATGGTCTGGGCTCAGGTGATTTTATGTTGAGAGTCAGTATTCTCTTGGCGGTGTTTTACTGGCTGGCGGCGGCGGCATTAGAGGCCATTTTGAGGGAGGGCGATATTTACGGGTTGTTTTGGCCTTCGGATGTCGAGGCGCTGCTTCTGAGGCTGTTAGGGGTGGCATTTATCCTGGCGGGGGGGTATTGGGGGGCCAGACTGAGGAAGCCGGGCGGCGAGGCTGAAGTGAGCCAGGATAAACGGGAAAGCCGGGACTTCCCAGGCGGAGTTGGTGCAGTCAGGGAAAGGGAGGGGGGTGAGGGGAAGCTGGCGAAGGAACTGAGCCGGAAACTGGCGTTCAAGGGGGCGCTCTCGCAATTATACAAACCGTTAATTTCCCCCGATTCGACGATCAAGGATATTGCCACCAGCGTGCTCACGCAGGCCAAGCAGTTGACGGACAGTCGGTTCGGGTATGTCTCCACCATTGATCCGGCCACCGGCAATAATGTGGGGCAGGCGGTGACGGATATGATGTTCGGGGAGTGCAAGGTATGGCAAGAGGAAAAGGGGATGGTCTTTCCTTGCCGCCCTGATGGCAGTTATCCTGGTCTTTGGGGGCATGCCTTAAACACGCGAGAGGGCTTTTTTACGAATAAGCCGGGCGCTCATCAGGCGGGTGGCGGGACATTGGAGGGGCCTATTCGGATCGAGCGCTTTTTATCAGTACCGGTGATGGTGGGGGAGGAATTGGTGGGTCAGATTGCCTTGGCCAATGCGGAGCGTGATTATGACGAGGGGGATCTGGAGGCGATTCGGCGGCTGGGGGATTTTTATGCGCTGGCCATTCAGAGAAAGCGCACCGAGGCTGACTTGGCGGCGGAAAAAGAGCTGCTGGCGGTGACCCTGAGCTCCATCGGGGACGGGGTGGTTTCCACGGATGCTGGCGGCCGCATCATCATGCTGAACCCGGTGGCCGAGGCGATGACGGGGTGGAGCGAAGGAGAGGCCAGGGGCAAACCCATTTCGGAGGTCTTTAACTTTATTGATGAAAAATCGGGCCAACGGTGGGATGATCCGGTGGGGCAGTTGATCCAGGAGAACGGGGGTGCGTCGTCAAGCCAACAGATGCTGCTGGTGGCAAGGGACGGCACGGAGAGGATTATCGCCGAGAGCGGCGCTCCGATCAGGGACCGGGACAACAAGATCCTTGGGGTGGTGTTGGTTTTACGGGACATTACGGAGAGGGAAAAACTGAGCACGGAGTTGACGAAGATTGACAAGTTGGAGTCTCTGGGGGTGTTGGCGGGGGGGATCGCCCATGATTTTAATAATATTTTGATGGCCATCCTGGGCAATATTTCCCTGGCCATGCTTTACGCCCGCCGGGACGAGGCCATTTCGGAGAGATTGACGGCGGCGGAAGAGGCTACGTACCGGGCCCGGGATTTGGTGCAACAGCTCATCACCTTTGCCAGGGGTGGGGCGCCGGTGAAGGAACTGGCCTCTTTGAGGGAGATTATTAAGGAGTCGGCGGTTTTTGCCGCCCGGGGTTCACAGGCCACCTGCGAGTTTTTTCTGCCGGCGGATTTGTGGCCGGCGGTGGTGGATCCCGGGCAGATAAGCCAGGTGGTTCAGAACCTGGTGCTCAATGCCGTGCAGGCCATGCCGGGGGGGGGCCAGGTGCAGGTGTTTTCCGAAAATGTAGTGTTGGCGGCTGACAGCGCACTTCCTCTCAAAGCCGGGAGGTATGTGAAGACTACGGTGAAAGATGAAGGGGTGGGTATCCCGGCGGGCAATCTGATGAAGATTTTCGATCCCTACTTTACCACCAAGGAACGCGGCAGCGGTCTGGGGTTGGCCGTGGTTTATGCCATCATCAAGAAGCACGATGGTTTTATAACCGTGGATTCAGAGGAGGGGGAGGGGACCAGTTTTATCTTTTATCTGCCGGCAGGCGATCACGAAGAGGTGTTGGAAAAGGCTGAGGGAGAGGAGCTGGTTCCAGGGCAGGGGCGGATATTGTTAATGGATGATGAAGAAATGGTGCGGGAGGTGGCCGGCCGGATGCTCAGCCATTTGGGGTATGAGGTGGAGCTGGCGGGTGATGGGGTGGAGGCCTTGGCCAAGTATGAGGAGGCTCTGGCCCGGGGAGAGCCTTTTGCCGGGGTGATCATGGATCTGACGGTGCCTGGGGGGATGGGTGGTAAACGGACGATCCAGAGGCTGCTGTCGATGGACCCGGGGGCCCGGGCCATTGTTTCCAGCGGTTATGCCGCCGACCCGATAATGACCAACTATCGGGAGTATGGGTTTGCCGGCTGCATCAGAAAACCATACAAGATAGGCAGCCTGAGCCGTCTGCTGGCCGAGGTGTTAGCAAACCGTGAGTCATGAGCCGGGCTTTGGGGGTTTTGGGGTGGTCTGGGCATCTGCCTGGGCGAACTGCAGGTCATAGAGTTTTTTATAGCTGCCGCCTTGGGCCAGGAGTTGGGAGTGGGTGCCCATTTCCACGAGGCGGCCGCCTTCCAACACCGCGATTCGGTCAGCATGGCGCACGGTGGAGAGGCGGTGGGCGATGACCAGAGTGGTGCGTCCCATGATCAGGTGATCAAGAGCTTGTTGCACTTCCCGTTCGGCTTCCGAATCCAGGGAGGAGGTGGCTTCGTCGAGGATGAGGATGGGGGGGTCTTTCAGGAGGGCCCGGGCGATGGCCAGCCGCTGGCGTTCCCCTCCGGACAGGCGTACCCCCTGTTCACCGATGAGAGTATCCAGCCCCTGGGGCAGGGCCATGACGAAATCATAGGCATAGGCAGCCTTCAAAGCCGCCAGGATTTCCTCTTCTGAGGCGGTCAGTCGTCCATAAGCCACGTTGAAGCGGACGGTGTCATTAAACAGGATGGTTTGCTGGGTGACCACGCCGATTTGCTGTCGGAGCGACTTCAGGTTAACTTCTCGGATATCCCAGCCGTCGATCAAGATTATTCCCTGGGTCACGTTGTAAAAGCGGGGGAGGAGAGTAAGGAGGGTGGTTTTGCCGGCGCCGCTGGGGCCCACCAGGGCCAGCATCTCGCCGCGGCGCACATGAAGATCGATGTTGGTGAGGACCGGGCGGTCGTCGTAGGCGAAGGAGACGTTGTGGTATCTGATGTCATGCTGAAAGGGGGGCAGCGGGGGGGCACCGGGCGGATCGACGATGGCCGGGGGGAGGTCCAGGAGGTGGAAGACCCGCTGGGCGGCGGCCAGTCCTTCCTGAATGGCGTTATGGCCTTGGCTGAGACCCTTGATGGGGGCATAGAGCATGAGGAGGGCGGCCAGAAAGGAGAAGAAGGTGCCCGGGGTGGAATTGCCCTGGATAACGTTGTAGCCGCCGTAGAGGATGATGGCTGCCATCCCCAAAGCCCCCAGGAACTCCATCACCGGGGAGCTCAGGCCCCGGGCTATGGTCTGCTTCAGGCGGAGGCGCAGGTAGTGGCAGTTGGCCTGGTGGAAACGTGCGTTTTCAAAATCTTCCTGGGCGAAGGCCTTGACAATACGCTGGCCGGTGAAATTTTCCTGCAGTAAGGCATTGAGGCGGGCGATGGCTTGTTGGCTCTGCAGCGACAGACGCCTGAGGCGGCGGCCGAAGTAAACCACCGCCATAGCGGCCAAGGGGACCACCACCATGGCCAACAAGGCCAGGCGCCACTCCCGGTAGAAGATCACGGTGATGAGGCCCAGGATGGTAAAAGAGTCTTTAAGGAAGCTGGTGACCACCCGGCTGACTGACTCCTGGAGCTGGAGGACATCGTAAAGGATGCGGCTCATGAGCACCCCGGTGGCCTGGTGGTCGAAGAAGGCCAGGGACTGACGCTGCAAGTGGCTGAAGAGTTCGTCCCGAAGGCGCGTCACGGTGGTTTGACCGATGTAGTTCATCTGATAATAATGAAGGAAGGAACAAGTTCCTTGGACAAAATAGATAAGGACGATGAGAAAGGGGAGCTTATAGAGCATGTCCAGATTTTTGGCCACAAAGATATCGTCAAGGACGGGCTTGACCAGAAAGGCCAGCAGGGCGGTGAGGCCGGAGACGGCCAACATGGCCAGGGCGGCCAGGAGGAAACGTGGCCAATAGGGTTTGACATAGCTCAGAAGGCGCAGATAGAGGCGAAGATCGTCGTTCATTTGAGTTGTCAGCCGGGAGCCGAAAGCCGGGTAGCTGTCGGGTAATTCATCATCGGGATATTCCGGGCTGGTGGCTTGGCCATCAAGTTTCCTGCCGCTAGGTTGGGGTTTCGGGGTCCAGATTAAAAAGGCGGCGGACCAGACCCAGCTCCAGGTGGGCACGTTTTCGGTCTGCTTGGGCAGCCAGGTGGTGGTGGCGCTTCAGGAACATGATGGGGTCATGCAGCAGCTTCTGGGTGAAGGATTGGAGGAGCACCTCCAGGGCCCGGCGCTGCTGGGGGGTGAGGTTACCCAGTTGGGCCAGGGTCTTTTTCAATTCCGCTTCGGAGAGGCGGGCGGCCTTTTCCTTGAGGGCAATGATGGTGGGAAAGACCGCCAGGGTGGCCAGCCAGTCCATAAATTTCAGGGCCTCGGCCTGAATGAGGCGTTCGGCCTTAACGGCTGCGGCGCGGCGCTTTTGCCAATTAAGCTCCACCACCCCCTGCAGGTCGTCAATGTTATAGAGATAGACGTTGTCCAGGTCGTTGATTTTGGGGTCCAGATCCCTGGGGACGGCGATATCGATGAGAAACAGGGGGCGTTGTTTGCGGCGTCGCATGGCATTTCTGACCTGTTCCTGGGTCAGGAGATAATGGGGGGAGCCGGTGGAGCTGAGGATGATGTCGGCGGTCAGGAGTTGATCTTCCAGCTCTTGCAGGGAGATGGCCTCGCCGTGAAAGCGTTGGGCCAGTTTGACGCCTCGTTCCAAGGTGCGGTTGGCCACCACGATTTTACCCACTCCCTGTCCCTTGAGGTGTTCCAGGGCCAGCTCCGCCATTTCCCCGGCTCCCAGCAACAGGACGGTTTTGTCAGTGTAGGCGCCGAAAATCTTGCGCCCCAGGTTTACGGCGGCGTAGCTGACGCTCACCGCGTGGTCGCCGATGCCGGTTTCAGTGCGCACCTTTTTGGCCACGGAGAAGGTTTTGTGGAGCAGTCGGTTGAGGATGGCGCCGGTAGCCCGGTGTTCCGCGGCTTGGCGATAGGCTGCCTTGACCTGGCCAAGGATCTGGGGTTCGCCCACCACCAAGGCGTCCAGGCTGGCGGCCACCCGGAAAAAATGCTGTACTGCCTCCAGATCCTGCCAGACATACAGGGAATCGTTTAGATTGATGGCCGGCTGACCGGGGGTGTCTGGCAGGTGGGGGTGCCGGGAAAGGAAAGTTCGGAGCTCTTGAGCGGCATGGTCTGCCTGGTCAGAGACGCAGAGGATTTCCACCCGGTTGCAGGTGCTGTAGAACAGCACTTCCTGGATGGCGGTCAGCTCTTTGAGGCGGTGGTAAGCGGCAGTTGGTTCCGGGAACAGGCAACCCAGCTTTTCCCGGAGTTCCAGAGGGGCGGTTTTATGGTTGACGCCGACCAGGACCAGATTCATGGCTGTTTCATAAAGCTGGCGAAGCTGTGGTAGCTATCGAACCACAGGTTTGCGCCCACGAAGGTGACGACCAGGGCTGTCAGGCCAAAGATGGCCAGCCAGGCGGCGCGGCGCCCGCGCCAGCCGACGGCCAGGCGTTCGTGCAGGAGCACGGCGTAAATCAGCCAGGCTACCAAGGTCAACACTTCTTTAGGGTCCCAGCGCCACAAGTTTCCCAGCGTGTATTGGGCGTAGAGGGAGCCGGTAATGATGGCGGCGGTGAGCAAGGGGAAGCCCAGATTCAGGCACCAGAAATTCAAGGCATCCAGCCGGTCCAGAGAAGGCAGGCGGCGATAGAAAAAACCGAACTTCTTTTTTTTGAGCTGTCGTTCCTGGATAAGATAGAAGGCCCCGCCCAAGCCGGCCAGGGTAAGGGCGGCGTTGCCAAGGATGGCGAGGATGATGTGGCCGGCCAGCCAGAGGCTTTGCAACAAGGGGGAGGCGGTTCCGGGTCGGATAGGCAGGATGAGGCTGGCGGACACCAAGAGGGCGGCCAGCGGCGCCACCATGGCGCCCAGGATTTTGATGGGAAAGCGCCAAGAGAGGAAGAGGAAGGCGGCCGCCAAGGCCCAGGCGAAGAGGAAGAGGGCTTCCCCCAGGGCGGCTGCGGGGAGCATGCCCAGTGTCAGGGTGCGCCAAATTAGGTAAAGGGAGTGGCAGCCGAAGCCGAGGCTCAGGCAAAAGAGCCCAAAGCGGCAATAGCTTTCCCGTCCCGTCAAGAAAAAAGCCAGCCAGAGGGCGGAAGCGCCGTAATAGGGGACCAGGGTGGGGTAAATTAAGAAGTGATTCATCTACCGTGCGGCCCCCGTATTAAGGGGTCTCTTCTCCTGAAACCGAGAGGGCTTGTGCTGCCAGCTCCTCCAGGCTTTGCGGGCCGATGATCTCTCCTGCTATCTCTTTTAGGATGCTCAGCAGCCATTCCCGGTTATTCTGCGCCAAGGCCCGGCGCAGCGGACTTTCCAGCAAGCGTTGAAAGAGGGCGGTGTTTTCCGGATGGCCCCGGCGGACAGCCAGGAGGCGTTTCCGCACTGCGTGCAATAGGGCCAAGTAAGGTCCGTAATCCTGGCCGAAGTAGCGCTCCAGTTCTTCCCGCAAACGGCGGGCCAGGGCGGGGCTGGCCCCGCCGGTGCTGATGGCCACGGTCAGGTCCCCCCGACGCACCTGTGCCGGGACGATAAAGGTACAGAGGTCCGGGGCGTCCACGATGTTGACCAAGATGCCGCGGGATTGGGCGGCGGCACTCACTTGGCGGTTGACGGCCGGATCATCGGTGGCGCCGATCACCAAAGTCATGCCTTTGACCTGTTCGGGTCGGAAGTCATCGTGGAGGAGGGCGATGCGTCCCTGGGTGGCCAGGTCTTGCAGGCCAGGAGTAAATTGGCGGCTCACCACCGAGACCACGGCTCCGGCGGCCAGCAGGTCCCGGGCCTTGCGCTCTCCCACGGTGCCTCCGCCCACCACCAGGCAGGGCTTGTTCACAATGATAGCAAAAAGGGGGTAGGTTTTCATACCATTGTGAATTTATCAAGGGCGCCCCACAGATGCAAGGAGAAGCCGAGGGTGGCAAATAAAAAGGGGGTGTGGGTGCGGCTTGACAAGAGGGGGGGAATAGGGATAGCGTTTTAGCCAAGAAAAGGGAGGGGGAGGATGATGATGTTGGCGGTCAGGTTGGGGTTTTTAGTGGCGGGGTGGTGGGTGATGATGGCGGGGGTGGCAGAGGGCGATCAGAACTACACGCTGCCGGTGGCTTATGTGGGTCTGAAATACCAGTTGGTGTGGCAGGGGCTGGAGAAGGACTTTGTGTTTAAGACCTTTGACGATGGTCGGACCGGGTTTTTGCCGGCGGTGGTGCGCAAGATCGCTTACTTGCGCAAAGAACGGGAGGAGGATTACCAGCAGTTTCTGACCCCGGCGGTGGTGGCCCGGGGGCGCCAGTATTTGCAAGAGCATTGGGCCGAGCTGGCCAAGGCCAGGGAAATTTACGGGGTGGCGCCGGAAGTGATCGTGGCCATTTTGACGGTGGAAACGAATCTGGGTAATATAACGGGGAAGTATTCGGTGTTTAATGTCTTTGCTTCGCTGGCGGTGATGGATAAGCCAGAGGTGATGGCGGAGGCGGGAGTGAGTCCGGAGTTGATGCCTCGGCTGGAAAAGAAGGCTGCTTGGGCGCAGCGGGAGCTGAGAATATTTCTTAAGTACTGCCGGGAGCACCGGTTGGATCCGCACCAGTTTTTCGGCTCTTGGGCGGGGGCCATGGGCTATGCGCAGTTTTTGCCTTCCAGTCTGGCGAATTGCGGTCAGGACGGGGATCGCGACGGTCGGGTGGATCTGTTCAGCCATTCGGATGCGATCGTCAGCATTGCCAACTATCTGCGCAAGAGCGGGTTCAGGCTGGAGAATCGCCACAGCTGGGGGCGGGCGGTGCACGCCTACAACCACTCGGAGGCGTACGTGGAGACGGTGCTGACTTTGGCTGCGTGGTACTAAGCCTTACCCTCCCTTCTCCCAGAGGGAGAGGGAAGTTAGAGGTAAGAGAAAGGTGTGGCCCCCCTCACCGAGACCCTCTTTCCCAAGGGGGAGAGGGGATGAAAAGACAGTTGTTCTCCCGGGGGGAGAAGGGAAGAAGGAGGTGTCCTCCACAAGGGGGAGGGAATTTAAGGGGGTAGTGGGAAATAAATGGCGAGGGGCACAAAGGAGGGTAAGTTGGCAAGGGCGGCGGAAGTGGGGATTGTGTTGGGAAGCGCCTCGGATTGGGTGGAGGTGGAGCCGGCGGCGTTTTTGCTCAAGGAGTGGGGGATAGCTTTTGAGGTGACGGTAGCTTCGGCGCATCGGACACCTCGGCGGGTGCAGGCTTATGCCCGGGAGGCGGCGGGGCGGGGGTTGAAGGTGATTATTGCGGCGGCTGGAGCTGCGGCCCACCTGGCCGGGGTGCTGGCGTCGGAGACCATCCTGCCGGTGATCGGCGTTCCGATGCCATCTTCTTCGTTGCAGGGTTTGGACAGCCTGTTGGCCATGGTGCAGATGCCGGCCGGGGTGCCGGTGGCCACAATGGCGTTGGGTAGCGCCGGGGCAAGAAACGCGGCTATTCTGGCGGCGCAGATTTTAGCCCTGAATGACTTGAGGTTGCAGGAGGTTCTGAAGGAGCACAAAGCCAGGTTAGAGGAAAGGGTGCTGCGCCAGAGGGAGGAGATTCCCGAGGAATATCGGAGTGATTTTTAGGGGGCAACGTTAAAATTAAAAAAAGAGCGGAAATTAAGTAAGTTATCATATTGCTTGGTGCAATGGGGTCAGGGAGCGAGTGGATTTATGATGATTACGTCCATGGCGCAGGTGACGGTGGATTTAGGGGCGCTGCGCCACAATTACCGGCAGTTGCGGGCCCGGTGTGCGCCGGGCGTCAAGTTTTTGGCGGTGGTCAAGGCGGATGCCTACGGCCATGGGCTGGTGCCGGTGGCGCGCACGCTGGCGGCGGCAGGAGTGGATTATCTGGGTGTGGCTTCGGTGGAGGAAGGCTTAGCGTTGCGCGCGGCGGGGGTGGGTTTGCCGGTGCTCCTGCTCATGGGGGTGTTGCCTCAGGAAAGCGAGAAGGCGGTGGGGGCTGAGCTGGAAGTGGTGCTTTTCCGGCGGGATCTAGCGGAGGCTTTAGAGGCCGCCTGCCGCACGCAAGGGAAAAGGGCGAGGGTGCATCTCAAGGTGGACACGGGTATGGGGCGTCTGGGGTTGTTTCCCGGGGAGGTGCTGCCTTTTCTGGCAGGGCTGGCCGATTGTCCACACCTGGAGGTGGTGGGATTGATTTCGCATCTGGCGGCGGCGGATGAGGAAGACAAGAGCTACACGCGGAAGCAGCTCGAGGAATTTGCCAGCTTGGTGGCCGAGGTTCGCCGGGGGGGGTGGGCGGTGCCGTTGAGCCACTTGGCCAACAGCGCGGCGTTGACGGAAATCCCCCAGACGCACTTTGGGCTGGTACGTCCCGGCATCATGCTGTACGGCTCTCCGGCGGCGCCGCAACGTCCGGCGCCGGTATCATTGAAGCCGGTGATGTCATTCACCAGCGAGGTGCTGCAGGTAAAGGATTTGCCGCCGGGGGCGTCGGTGAGTTACGGGCGCACCTATCTGACGAGGGAATGGACGAAATTGGCGGTGGTGCCGGTGGGCTATTGCAATGGTTACAGCCGTCTGCTTTCCAACCGGGGAGCAGTGCTGATCAAAGGACGGCGGGCGCCCATTCGGGGTCGGGTGTGTATGAATCTGATCATGGTGGATGGCACGCACATTCCGGGATTGGAGGTGGGGGAGGCGGTGACTTTACTGGGCGAGGATCAGGGGTCCAGGATCACGGCGGAGGAGCTGGCCGCTTGGGCTCAGACCATCAGTTATGAGATTTATTGCGCTCTGGGAGCTGCCAACCCCAGGCGTTATACAGGAGAGTGAGCATATGAACCGCAAGCCCAACAGCCAGGAGGCCAGTATCTGTGTGGTCTGCGCTTGGCGTAAGGATTGTGTGAAGAAATTTTCCTTTAGCGGCCAGCATTGCCTGGAATTTACGCGTGATATAACCTTGGTGGACAAGCCTCTGGAAAAAGGCGGGAAAGCGGAGCAAGGGAAGGGGGATAAAACGGGTTAGCGAAATGTCCCAGGCACTGGGGTGAGAGAGTTTATTGACAGAAATGGGGGCAGTGGCCGCAGTTGCCCGTGAGGAGAGGGAGACGGGCCAGGCTGGCCGCCGTTGCCGGCTATGACGGGGAGAGTAGCAGGGGGCTTTGGTCATCAGCGGAGACAAAAAGGAGAAACCAAGAGACTATCTTATGTATGTCAAAAAGTACTTACGGGATTTAATTTCTGCAGGTTTGGAGCGGGGCCGGGAGCAGGGGAGGCTTTTATTCACAGAGCTGCCGGCCTTTGAGATAGAGGTCCCGAAGCAGGCGGAGCATGGGGACTATGCCTGTAATGTGGCGATGGTCATGGCCTCACAGATGAAGCGGCCGCCGCGTCAGGTTGCCGAGATAATTGCGGCCGGACTGGTGACGCCGGCGGGCGTACTCAAGAAGGTGGAGATTGCCGGCCCAGGTTTCATCAACTTTTTTATGGAGGAGGCGTACTGGCGGCGGGTGTTGGGGGAGATCCAGGAAAGTGGGAGGTCTTACGGCAACAGCGATATGGGGGGCGGGCAGAGGGTGCAGGTGGAGTTTGTCAGCGCCAACCCCACGGGACCGCTCCACATCGGACACGGGCGGGGCGCGGCTTTTGGTGACGCCTTGGCCAACCTGTTAGCCGCGGCGGGCTACCGGGTGGAGCGGGAATACTATATTAATGACGTGGGCACCCAAATTCTCACCTTGGGTAGATCCCTGGCGTTCAGGGTGCGGGAGCTGCTGGGGGAGCGGATTGATTTTCCCGAAGACTGCTACCAGGGGGATTATATGAAGGAGGTGGCGGCGACCTATGTAAAGCAACATGGCGCCGAGGCCGGGGGCCTGACGGAAGAGGCGGGGATGGCCGAGCTGGGGCGATATGCCGCCGAGCTCATCATGGCCGGGATCAGAAAAGATCTGGAGGATTTTGGAGTTTTTTTCGATAGTTGGTTCAGCGAGGCCGAACTCTACCGCCAGGGACTGGTGGAGCAGAGCTTCGCCAGCCTGCGGGAGAGTGGCCATTTATATGAGGCCGAGGGGGCGTTGTGGTTCAGGTCGTCCCTATTCGGGGACGAAAAGGACCGGGTGGTGCGGCGTCAAAACGGGGCCACCACCTATTTTGCGTCGGATATTGCCTATCACCTGCACAAGTATAAACGGGGTTACGATCTTTTGGTGGACCTGTGGGGTGCGGACCATCACGGATATGTGCCGCGTCTGATGGCGGCGGCCCAGGCCTTGAGCCTTAAAGCGCGGCTGCACATTATTCTGGTGCAGTTGGTAAGTCTCTTGCGCCACGGCGTGCCGGTGGCCATGACTACTCGGGGGGGGACTTTTGTGACCCTGCGGGAAGTCTTGGATGAAGTGGGGAAGGATGCGGCGCGTTTCATTTTTCTCAGCCGGCGTCCCGACGCCCAGCTGGAGTTCGACTTGGAGGTAGCCAAGCAACAGAACGCGGAGAACCCGGTGTATTACGTGCAGTATGCCCATGCCAGGATGGCCAGCGTTTTCAGGCAGGCGGACTCCCAGGGCATCCCGCGGCCACAGGCAGCCGCCACTGAATTGTCGCGGCTGTCACTGCCGGAGGAGACGGAACTTCTCAAACTGCTGGCCAACTATCCGGAAGTGGTGGAAGGAGCGGCTCGTCAGTTGGAGCCCCATCGGATAACTTATTTCTTGACAGAGCTGGCCGGCCAGTTGCACAGTTATTATTACCAGCATCGGTTTATTTCAGAGGATGCTGAGCTGACGCAGGCGCGTCTTCTTTTGGGGGAAGGGGTGAAAACGGTGCTGGCCCATGGCTTGGGCATTTTGGGGGTGGAAGCGCCGGAGAGGATGTAGATAAAGGTTAAACCCCGGGGGAAAAATGGGGAAGGGGGCTTTGTTAGGATAATAGAGGATAGGTTGAGCAAGAGGTGGCCGAGGGATGTTTTTATGATGGCGGCTCCTGCGCAGGGGGGAGAGGGCAATGGTGGAAGGTCGGGGAAGGAAACAGCGGAAAAAGGGGTGGCAGATCAGCCTGGGGGTGCGGGAAATATTGTTGACCAGCCTGGGTATTATTGGCTTAATGGTGATGAGTTTCGGCCTGGGGACGTTGGCGGGGCGTGGGGAGATTTATCGGGTGCTCCAACACTGGGGGTTGATAAAATCGGAGTTGCCGAAAACGTTGCAGCCCTGGGAGGGTCCGGCGGGAGCGCTTCCGGCCCCGGGGGTATTGCCGGCGCCGCCTCCGGCCCAGTTGGTCAATGAACCGTCCCCGGCGGCTCCCAACCCAGAGGGTGTGCAGGCCAAGGCGGCGGCGCCGGGGGGGGTGCCGGTCAAGGGGGCAATAGCCGCCCTACCCGACTCTGCCGGTGCAAAGAAGAAAGGCAAAGCCAGCTTAGGCCCTCGGGATAAAAAATGGCGAGAGAAAGCCAAGGAGGAGGAATTACAAAAGCTGCGGGCTGAAATTGCTTCAAAGCTGAAGTTTCAAAACAGCTTGGGGAGCACCACGCCCAAGACCTCGGCGGGCACCGCCAAGACCAAGCCCAAAGTGAGCGTCACGCAGATAAAGGTAGCACAGTTTCGTGATCCGCGAGCCGCCCGGGCCAAGCTGGCAGAGATGCAGAAACGGGGGGAGAAGGTGTCATTGCGGCAGGGCACCGACGCGGAGGGGCCGTTTTTTGCCATTTATCGCAAGGTGCCGGCGGCGGCCCCAGCCGCCAAGAAAGGGGAGAAAACACCTAGGCCGGCGGAGTCGAGGGAATAGGTCATTTATGACCGAGTTGGCGGCTGCTTTTTTTCTAATACAGGAACAGGCAGGGCAGCCCAGGTTTGGCGTTTTCGGTTCCGGGTGCTGAGAAAAGACTTGTTGTTTTGAGTTTTTGTCCTTCATAGCGAGATACTACAACAATAGTGGATTTCGGCTTTAGAAAAACAAATTTTTTTATTGTTTTTGGACAGCTAGGTTTATTTCGGGGCGAAACATGGGCAAGGGGTTTGCCGCTCTGGGAAAAGATTTGTCTTGCCTCGCGTTTATGATACATTTTCGGTGGCCATGGCAGATCAGGAACCATCTCCGGGAAAGCTCACCATCCCCAACGTCATCACCCTGGTGCGCATCTTACTCACGCCGTTGTTCATCATTTGCCTTATTCAGGGCAAGTACAGCAAAGCACTGATCGTCTTTTTGTTGGCCGGGGCGAGCGACTTGGCCGACGGCCTGGTGGCCCGGGTGTGGAGGCAAAAGTCTCCCCTGGGTGCCTTTCTGGATCCCTTAGCGGATAAACTGCTATTGTCGTCGAGCTTTATCACCCTGGGGATCTTCCGGTTGGTGCCGCCTTGGCTGACCGTGGTGGTCTGCAGCCGGGATGTGATACTGGCGGTGGGGGTGCTGGTCTTCAAACTGGTGGATTTTCCGCTGGTAATCGTGCCGACGCGGACGGGCAAGTTGACCACAACGGTGCAGTTGGCCACGGTTTTGTTGGTATTGGTAGGTAAGAACTGGTTATTGCCGGGGATGCTAATGAAGGGGCTGTTCTGGGCCAGCGGCGGGCTGACCACCATTTCCGGGGTGCAGTACTTGTACCGGGGGCTGAGATTGGCCAGTCAATCGTATAACAATCGTTAGTAAAGCGGTGATTTCGGGAAGGGTGGAGAAAAAAGAGGGCACAGTTGGTGAGGGGTGCGGACGAGCCAGAAAATGGCAGAGATATTTGATTTGGAGAGATTTCGGCGCAAGTTGGCGGCGGACAAAGGGTTCCGCAGCTGGCTGAGCCGCTTTCAGGAGCAGTTTGGGGCGGACACCCGCCTCAAGGATTTGAGCGCGCAGACCCTTAATTTTCTGGCCAGTCCGGGGGAGGATAATCTTTTCATCCTGTTTGATCTGATCATGGGGTCCCAGGGACTGGGAAGTTCGGTTCGCTTTCGCTGGGGGGAGATGGATGCCGGCCTCAAGTTAAAGATCATAGACACTGCATTGCTCATCATGGATCGGGTGCGCTTTGAGGTCATGCGGCGTTTGGGTTGGGTGGAGGGTGTACCGGATGAAGATACCCCGCTGATCGGGTTGGTGGGGCGGGCTTGGAAAGAGGGGGCGGCTTTTGCCGGGGAACTTCCCCGTTTGTCTAAGAGTCATCCCGACTATGAAAGTTACAGCCGTCTGGCGGCCAGAGATCAGGGCATATTATTACGGCGCCAAATACCTCGGGCGGTGGCGGCCTTTCAGGCTCAGACGGAGAGTAGCGAGAAATGATACCTGTGCACCGGCGAGGGGCCTGTGCCCCCAAAAAGAGAATTCTGGGCAGCAAAGCACAAAGTTGGTGAATTCGTCAAAAGTCCACCCCCCCCTCCGTCTGGCCCTCCGCCCCAAGGGGAGAGGGGATAAGAGGCTGAGGATATTATTGCTGTTGTCCATGGTGGAAGGACTTGTGATCAGACCTGTTCCATGAGGAGGCGGCTGACACCGGGTTTGACTATGCCCAACTTGTGGGCGGCGCCATAGGAGAGGTCAAGACTGCGTCTGGGGACGAAAGGTCCCCGGTCGGTAACTTGCACGACCACGGACCTGCCGTTTTTGAGATTGGTCAGACGGAGGCGGGTTCCCAGGGGGAGGTGGCGGTGCGCCACGGTGTCGGCATACATGTCAAAAGGCTGGCCATTGGCCATCAGTTTGCCGTGATGGTTGTTGCCGTACCAGGAGGCCAGCACCATCGTGGCCGAAGATGTCTGAGGCCGGACGGAGGCGGTGGTCTTCTCCGCCGGAGTCAGGGAAGGGGAAGGAGAAGACGGCTCCTTAGGCAATGAATTCTGAAGACGTTTCTTGGCAGGCGAGGGCGCGGTGGCGCGCCGGGCGACGATGGTGGAGGGGTCGGTTGGCGGGAGCTGCAACACTTGACCGATCTGGAGGCGATCGGGGTCTTTTAAGCGGTTGAAACGCGCCAGTTCCTGTGGGTCAGGGTAGCCCAATTTTTTGGCGATGCCCCAGAGGTGGTCGCCGGCCTGGACCACGTACTGGGCAGGGGGGGGCGGGGGAGGAGGCTGGTTCTTGCCCTGGGCTGAATCCAATACTTGGGCGAAATTTGGCTGCGGCAGATTTTCTTTAGGACTGAGATAGGCCATGGTCTCCGATAAACAAGGGATCAACGCGATCATGCCGTCCTCCTGAGTTGGTAATATGCAAGGATTATACCCTCTCTGGGTCACCTGTAGGCCAAGGATTTTTGAGTTAGTGCTGCAGGTTGTCAGTCTTGAAGGGGAATATTTTGCCGTGGCCGGCGGGAGGAATTTCCCGACAGGGAGGCCATTTTCGGGTTGGGGGGGTATTATTTGGAGTGGGAAAGAGATTAACTTTTCACCCTCACCCTGGCCCTCTCCCAGAGGGAGAGGGGAAGAAGAAAGCCCTCTCCCAGAGAGAGAGGGGATTGAAAGAAATTGGGGAGTTATAAACTTTCAGCTTTGAGTTTAGGTGAACAAGGAGGAGGTAAAAAGGGGATCTGTGGTAGTAGAGGTGTGGAGATCAAATGGCCAGGCCGGTGATGCGGTCCCAGCCCAGGAGATGGCAAGCGAAAAACACCCCCACCAGGAGTGTGGCCAAGGCCAGGGCGACCCAATCCTGGGAAGCGAGTTGGATGTTTAGGAGGTAAGAGCGCTGGTGGTGCATTTGGAAGCCTCGTGCTTCCAAGGCCCAGGCCATGGTTTGACTGCGGCGCAGGGTGAGGAGGAAAATGGGCACCAAAAGGGGGAGGTGTCGTTTCAGGCGGGTAAGGACAGACCCGGTTTCCCAGACGAGGCCGCGGACTTGTTGGGCTTCTTTCACCCGGAGGGCGGTGGCCAGGATTTCCGGTGCCCATCTCAGGGCCAGGGCAAAGGCAAAGGCGACCGGATAAGGGAGGCGCAGTTTTACCAGTCCGAGGAAAAGTTCCTCGTTGCTGGTGGTGGCCAGCAGCACCAGGCCGGCGGTCAGCATGGTGGCCAGCTTGAGGAAGGTGGCCACTCCAAAGGCCAGGGATTCCCGGCTCACCCGCCAGAAAAGGAGATGTGGGCCTTTGGCCAGCAGAGACCAGACGGTGATACTGAAAAGGGCCAGGATGAGCAGGAGCCAACGCAGACGCACGAGCCAGGGCCAGGCCCGGGCGAGGCTCAGATGAAGGAGCACCGCCGAGGCGGCCAGAGCCACCTGTTCAGGACGCTGGGGCAAGAGCGCCATGATGAAGCTGGCCAGAAGAAGGGCCAGCTTGGTGCGCGGGTCGAGGCGGTGTAAGAAGGTTATGGCTTGGTTTGGGCGGGACGGAAAAAATTTTTGCATAGCTGGTTAACATTTACCACAGAGAGACTCTAAAATTCTATAATTAAGGACTAAAAGAGAGTCATTTTCCCCCTCACCCAAGGGGGAGGGGATGAAAAGACAATTGCTCTCCCCCAGAGAGAAGGGAAGAAGTATGGGTTTTCCCCGATGAGTTAATGGAAGGAACTCTGAACCTGGGGTATGCGCGTGGTAGCGGGTTTTCCTTGCAGTGGGAGAAGGAAAGAAGAGGAGAATGTCAAAGAGAGATAATTCTCAGTGGTGGTGCCGAGCCTTAATAAAAATATGGGAGTTGATAATTTGGCGATATTGAGTAATAAAGGCCAAACCTCCGGGGTGGGTGTCAGACCCACCCTTCATGCTTTGTGGTGCAAGGGGAGTGGAAAATAATGCGGAAGGAAGATGAGGGATGTGGAAATCGCTGGTGCTTTTACTGATTCTGGTGGATGTGAGTTTGAATGTCACGGGGCAGTTGTCCCTGAAATACGGCATGTCCAAACTGGGGAACTTTTCGCTGTCCCTGTCCAATTTGCCGCCGGTTTTCTTGCGGGCGGCAGCCAATGCACATGTGCTGCTGGGTCTGTTATGCTATGGGCTGGGGTTTTTGGTATGGCTGATCGTGTTGGCCAAAGCGGAGGTGAGTTATGCATATCCACTGATCAGCCTGGGATATGTCTTTACCGCCGTTTTGGCTTGGGTGCTCTTTGGAGAAGCCTTGAGCTTCATGCGTCTGAGCGGCATCCTCATCACCTGCCTGGGGGTCTTCCTCATCGCCAACAGTTGACAGCTCGTGAGCCGTGAGCCGTTAGGGGACGTAGTTACATGGTGCGCCAAGTCAAGCTCTGGCGGTTCTAGCTAGCTGCGAGCTGCTATCCATGGTAATTGCCTGTTCACCATGAAGTCACGGCCCGGCAGCAAGGGCAAGCTAAAGTGTCAAGCGAGCCGGTTTTCGCCCTGAGTAATCTGATGTGCTGACGGCTCATTTCTTTTTCACTCGCAGGGCGAGTTCCCTGGCGCGGGCCAAGGTTTCTTCCAGGTCAAAGGCCAGGAGGCGGCGATCTTGGACCAAGAGGCGGCCATCCACCAGGACAGTGGTGACATCAGCGCCGGTGGCGGCGTAAACCACTTGGGAATAAGGGTCATAGACAGGGGTTAAATGGGGCTGATGCAGGTCAATGACGATGAGATCGGCCTTCAGTCCCGGGACGAGCGCCCCTACCTGGCGCTGCAACCCCAGCACCCGGGCGCTACCGGTGGTGGCCAGCGCGAGGGCTTGGGGGGCTGGCAGACTGGTGGGGTCAAGGCGCCGGACTTTTTGAAGCTTGGCGGCGGTGTCCATTTCCTGAAGCATATCCAGGTTGTTGTTGGAGGCGCAGCCGTCGGTGCCCAGGCCCACCGGCGTTCGGGCTTGGAGCAATTCTGCCACCGGGGCGATGCCTGAGGCCAGTTTCATGTTGCTTTCCGGGCAGTGGGCCACCCCGACGTCGTGTTCAGCCAGCAGCTTGATGTCCTCCGGGGTCAGGGCCACGGCGTGGCAGGCGACGAGTCGCTGGTTCAGGAGCCCCAGACGGTGCAGGTGGGCCACAGGGGTGGCTCCGTAGCGGGCCAGGCAGTCCGCCACTTCCTTGGGGGTTTCCGAGAGATGGATGATGAGGGGGACCTCGTGGCAGGCGGCCAGTTCCCCGCACTGCTGTAAGAGTTCAGGGGAACAGGTATAAACCGCGTGGGGTTGAATGGCCACCCGGACGCGGGGGTGTTCCTGATAGGTGCGGCACAGCTCAGCACTGAAACGCAGTCCGTGGGCGGGGGGGCCATAGTTGGGGGAAGGGAAATCATAAAGCACTTCTCCCACTACGGCCCGGATGCCGGTGTCATCGGCGGCTTGGGCTGCGGCGTCGGCGAAGAGGTACATGTCGCAGAAGGTGGTGGTGCCGGAGAGCAACATCTCGGCGATGGCCAGTTTGGTGCCCCAATAAACAAAGTCATAATCGAGATTCTTTTCCGCCGGGAAGATATGGGCAGTGAGCCAATCTTCCAGGGGCAGGTCGTCGGCCAGCCCGCGAAACAGGGCCATGGCGGCATGGGTGTGGGCGTTGATGAGTCCCGGAAGGATAAGGCCATGAGGGTAATTTAGGATCTGGGGGGCCACAAAGCGTGCGAGCAGCTCGTCTCTGTGACCTATGGCCAGCAGGCGGTCTTCGGCCACCGCCACAGCGCCGGGAGCAAAGACTTGCCGCTCTTGGTTCATGGAGACCACAAAGGCGCCAGAGATGAGCAGGGACACGGTTATGGGTTTAGGTGCGGTCATGTTTTCTCCGGTTATTTTGCAGGTCGAGCTGCCGCGGCCCAGACCTGGAGGCGGGGGGCGGCGCCCTGGGGGACCAAGAGACGGTAAGCGCCGGTGGGTAGGGTATCGCCTTTGATCCAGGGGTTGAGGCTCTTCATGGTTTTATAATAGGTGCCGCAGACCTCCGCCAGAGTTCGGAGGGGGGTGGGCTGGGAAAGGACCAACATTGTTTCATCGTAGGTCAAAGGAGGATAAAGGTCCTCCGGCGGCAGGTCGTAGCCATAGCGCACCGGGTCTTCGAGGACGATCTTGGCGGCTAGGATGCGGTGCACATAGCGCTCCGTTTCTTCGGGCAGGCTGAGATAATAAAAGTTAGCCACACCCTGGGTGGCGATGGCTTTTTGCACCCGGCCCTCTCCACAGTTATAAGCTGCCAGGGCCAGGGGCCAATTGTTGAAGGTCTGATGGAGCACCTTCAGGTACTGCAGGGCGGCGTCGGTGGCCGCCCCAAAATCCAGGCGTTCGTCAATGGCCTCATTGGTCTTGAGCTGGAAGCGCTGGGCGGTGGACTGAATGAACTGCCAGGGTCCCAGGGCGCCAGCCGGGGAGCGGGCCTTGAGGCGGAGGTCGCTTTCCACCAGGAGCACATATTTCAAGTCCAGGGGCAGGTGTTGGGCTTTGAGCTTGCGTTCTACGGGGGGGAAATATCGATGGGCCCGTTTCAGCCACATGAGGGTTTGGGCCCGGCTCCAGACAACGATAGTGAATTCGCGGTCCAGGTCCTCCCGCACGGCGGGATCCTGGAGGGGGGCCGGCTCGCCGCAGAGCGAGACGCG
>DYLF01000127.1 GCA_020722205.1 Desulfobacca acetoxidans | reverse complement strand
TAAACATCATCATTATTGGTTATGACCTTGGCAAGGGGGGGGTGGTGCGGTGCTCGCCAGGTGCTGCGGCCGCCGGGCCCGGCACCACCCCCAGGCCAGTAGTCCCATAGAAAGCAAGGCCAGAACTAGGGCAAGCCACTGGGTGAAGGGCATACCCCACCACACCGGTCCGCGATAATCTTGCGGGGAGCGGCAAAATTCCACTCCGAAGCGGCTCCAGTCCATCAGACACAAATAGATCAGGAGCAGTTGGCCGTCAAATGCTGGGCGGCGGCGATAATACCAGATTACCGCGAAGACGCCCAACATCAACAGGGCTTCGTAAAGGGGGGCGGGGTGGACTGCGGTGCCGGCGGTAATATGCCAGGAGGGATAGGTTACCGCCCAGGGCAGATCAGTCGGCTTGCCAAAACAGCATCCGGCACTGAAACACCCCAGGCGCATTAGAAATTGGCCTAAGGGGAGTCCCACGGCCAGGGCGTCCAGGTAAAGCCGCCAAGGCAATTTTTTGATCTTTAGATAGAGGAGGGCGACGCCCAGACCCCCCAACAGACCGCCGTAGGAGATCAGCCCAGCCTGGAACAGATAAAGCAACCGCCGGGGCTGGGCCAGATAATACTGGTAATGAAAGCCGACATATAGCAGGTAAGCACCAGCGATCGCTCCCAGACTGGCGTAGAAACAGAAATCATACCAGCGCTCCAGGGGCTGTTTGAGCCGTCTTATTTGCCGGCTCCCCATAAATGCGATCACCACCACGGCCAGGAACATACAGACAACATAAGTGGGAAGCCGGAGCGGTCCCCAATCAAGCAGTAGTGGATACATTTTTTAGCGCCTCAGCAATTTTCTATAACAACATTTCAAGATCTTACCAAACTGAAGGCCGCAGCTGGTCGGCGTTTTGGGGTTGAGTTTTATGTCCCCGGCTCGATAATCACTGCCTTGACAGTTTTCCGGGATATTCGGGGCCGGAGAGGATATTTTTCCCAACTGCAACCATATTAAAAACCGGCAGGTCAAACAATGCCAATTAATCAATCAGAAATTGAGTTTTTAATGGTTTTTTCCGATTAAGTTTATATGACATTTGCCTTGCTTCATTCAAGGTTTTTAGTCATTCAGCTACGGCCAGATTTTTATTAACACGGAGGTGAACGATATGAAAAGATTGGTTTTCCGTTTACTGATGATTATGTTGGCCCTTTATGGGCTGGGGATCATGGCCCAGCTCTATGCCCATGCCTGTAGCAAGCCTCATGCGCCATCCTCAGAGCCGGGTCCTCCGCCCCCCTCAGAGTTGGGTAAGACCATGTCAATAGCAGATATAATTTTAGCGCCCTCGCGCCTCAGTGCGGGGGGCTGCGGCGGGGTGAGCTCTGGTCCGATAGCCCAAGTGCCTAGCAGCGGGGGTACGGGTGAGGAACCGGGAATGACTGAGGCGCAGAAAAAGGCGCAGCAGGAAGAGATCGCCAAAATCCAGGCTGATGCCAATAACCAGATCAAACGCTGGGAGAGCTACATCGATGGTTGGAACAGGGAGAAGCAGGAGGGCACCTCCACTTTTACCAATGAGCAGATCGATAGATCTATCTCCCACTACCAAGAGATGATCGAAAAGCTTAAAAGAGAAACTGACCAAAAGATTGCTGACATCAAGGCAGGCAAGGTAAAGCCCCCGGCCCCGCCCGAAACGATGGTCGCCGCTACCAGACAGGATAACCCGTTGGATGGAAAACCATCTGAGGAAAAGAAAAAACCAGACAAGGAACGGGTAAAGCCAGACGCGGGGAAGCAGGAACCTAAAGCGCCCAAAACCAAGCAGCCGGCCGAGAAGACCGAGAAAGAAAAGCTGCGTGACCAGGAGTGGGCCGCCGAGAAGCTCAATCCCCTGGCGCCTCCGGACCGTGAGCATGACCCGGAACTGAATAAGGCCGTTGATGCCATTGCCGATAACATCGGTATCGGAGTCGCCAACTCGATAGTAAATGGAAAGGCGCCGATCTCTCTAATTGACTTCACAGGTAAAGATCTGGCGGATCTATTAAAAGATACGGCAACATCAGGACCGCTAGCTGCCGCAGGTAAGAAAGTGGCAGAAAAGGGGGTAGAATATGGCGTCAGAGCTATAGGCAGCGAAGCCGGACGAGCCGCAATCGAAAGACTCTATCGGGAGCACTATGAAGGTGGAATCCCTAGCAACAGCAGGGACGACGAGCGTTTGGCCGGGGTATATGCCAGGTCTCAAGGATGCCCCGAGGGGCAAGAAAAAGTGTGGATTGCGGCTTACTTAATAAACCGGAAGCAAAACAAAGACCTGCTGACAGCCAGAATAAACAGATATTATAAGGCATATAAGGATAGTATTGCAAGAGACTGGAGTGAGTTTGGCTTGCCAGCTAAAGCGCGCTATCAGAAAGAACGCCAGAGTCTGATAAACCAAGCCGGGTCATTCCAATGATCAATCAGGCCAAGGGATCTGTCCTAAGTTTCCTAAATAAGCCTTCTCGTTTTCTCCAGTAGCAATCCACCTTAACCGCCCTCTCCCCTGGGGGGGGAGAGGGCTTGGCCGAAGGTAGGGATGATAGCATTGCTTGACGCTGGCAATTACCTCTTATAAACTAGTATTAGACTAGTTTTAAGGGAGATGAATATGCCTCAAGTAGGGGCTTATGAGGCTAAAACCCGTCTTTCCCAATTGCTGGCACAGGTGGCACGGGGAGAAGAGATTATTATCACCAAACACGGGGTCCCAGTCGCAGCCTTGGTTCCAGTGGCTGGGTTTCGGCAACCGGACCCGCAAGCAGCGATCGCAGCCCTCAAAGCCTTCCGCCGCGAGCATAGGTTGGCTGGCCTGTCACTACGCCAAATGATTGAGGAGGGGCGTCTATAATGCCAGCGCTCATCCTGGTATTAGACGCCTCGGTAAGCTTGGCTTGGGCCTTTGAAGATGAAGGGAATGCTTACACCGACTTGGTTTTGGAATCCTTGAGGAAGGCCCAGGCCTTGGTACCGACCAGCTGGCCGTTGGAGGTGGGCAACGCCTTATTGGTAGCCGAACGCCGCGGCCGGCTCAAGCAAGCAGCTACCGTCCAATTTCTGGCCCTGCTCCGGCAGCTTCCCATCGTGGTAGAGGCGGAAAGAACCGAACGGCTGCTGGGCGAGACTCTGGCACTGGCGCGGGCGCATCATCTGTCTGCTTACGACGCCTCCTATCTTTACCTGGCCATGCGACACGGCTTTCCGTTAGCCACCACCGATGAAGTCCTGCTCCAGGCCGCCGGCCGCGCTGGTGTGCCGTTATTTGGTAAATAAGAGGGCTTGGTGACGGCCGGGCGAAAAATGTTGAGGGGCGAGGCGTCCTGGGATCCGTCGTTCTTTGATTATTGCCACCCCACCGCCCAGGGGCAGGAAGTGTTCGCGGCGGCCATACTCAAGTTATAGCGCCGATGGTCTGCAGGAGCTGGCCGGGGGGCGGTTGAAGAAGGAGACAAATTGGATTTTCTGCGGGATTTATGGGGCTTTTTGAAAGTCCGGAAAAAATACTGGCT
>DYLF01000034.1:4062-22740 GCA_020722205.1 Desulfobacca acetoxidans | reverse complement strand
AAAAGCTCCATGGGTCGTCTCCTCCATCTTCTTGGTTCGACAACCAGATTATTGGATAGACGACTCATGGGGTCAATTTTTAAATCTTAAAAATTTCAAATATCTTTGGCTAGATTTATGGGACCGACTTTAAAAAGATATACTTTATGGTTAAGTCTGGCCACGAGGAAATAGTGGTTAGTCATGTGGAAAATACGGGGTTTAGATGGACCTTCAAAGCAAGGTGTTGTTGATGTTGTTGGGCGTGGGGGCACTTTGGGGGCCGTGGCAGTTTACGAACTCTCAAATATCCCCTGACTCAGGAAGAGAGGGTGATATGTCTACTGAGCAAAAAGAATTAAGGACAGCCACTTTTGCGGGCGGCTGTTTCTGGTGTGTGGCGGCGGATTTTGACCAAGTCCCTGGGGTGGTCAGCGTTATTTCCGGCTACACCGGGGGCTGGCTGGAAAATCCCACTTATGAAGAAGTATGTGCGGGGCGGAGCGGTCACTTGGAAGCGGTGCAGGTGTGCTACGACTCTGACAAGGTATCCTTTGAGGACCTGCTGGAGGTTTTCTGGCGTCACGTTAACCCTACCGATCCCGGCGGGCAATTCGCCGATCGCGGCCCCCAATACCGCACCGCCATCTTTTACCATGACGAGGAGCAGCGGCGACTGGCCGAGGTCTCCAAACAGGAATTGGCGCGGGCCGGACGTTTCAATCGGCCGATAGTCACGGAAATCATCCCTTTTACCAGGTTTTATCCGGCGGAAGACCACCATCAGAGCTATCACCGGAGCAATCCCCGCCATTATAAGAATTACCGTAAGAATTCCGGGCGTGATCAGTTTTTGTGCCAAATCTGGGGCCCCCCCTCACAGAATCAGCCTCCTGCTCCCGGCTCGCCCAAATATCGCCGGCCTGACAAAGACGAACTCCGCCGGAAATTAACGGTGCGACAATACCAAGTGACCCAGGAGGAGGGTACGGAGCCGCCGTTTGATAATGAATTCTGGGACAATAAAAGGGATGGCATCTATGTGGATGTGGCCTCAGGAGAACCGCTTTTTTGTTCTGTGGACAAATATGATTCCGGCACCGGTTGGCCCAGTTTCGTAAAGCCCTTGGAACCGGGCAACCTAGTCACCAGGGAAGACCGCCGGCTGTCTGCAGTGCGCACCGAGGTGCGGAGCAGACACGGCGACTCTCACTTGGGGCATGTTTTCTTGGATGGACCGGCGCCGACCGGCCGGCGCTACTGCATCAACTCCGCGGCCCTGCGCTTCGTCCCCAAAGAGGACCTGGAAAAGGAGGGCTATGGCGAGTATCTCCGGCTTTTCCGCTGAACTCGGCGGGAAGATAGAGGCTTGGGAGAAAAAGAAGGGGGGATTTTCAGGCCTATTGGTTATTTTTGAGGCTGGCGCCCTTTGAGTGGGAGCGGCCCTCTTTCGTCTTGGCAAAGCTGACTTTTTGCCGTATAGTGCGCTCTATACTCTTTATTCGCCTAATCCTGGAAGTACTTGGCCCCTGATCTATGATTTTCTGAGTATGAGTGACCCCAAGGCACCTAAGGAAACGTCTTCTTCGCCGGAAGCCCCGGCGCCGACGCCAGCCGGCTGCGAAGAGGCCCCGGCCCCTCGGTTGTCAGGCGCGAGCGAAGTGAATTTCCCCAGCCAGTTCGCCCGGCTGTTTTTTGGGGTTATCACCCTTATTGTCCTGTATTATTCCTACGAACTTATCAAACCTTATCTGATTGACATTTTTCTGGCCCTGGTGTTGTTCCTGACGGCCAAACCCTTGCACCGTGGCTTGACCCGTCTGTTGTGGGGCCAACGGGCCTTGGCCTCGGCTTTAACCTGCTTCTTTTTGGCTGTGCTCATCCTTCTGCCCTTTTTTGCCCTGGTGAGCATCATTGCCAACCAGGCTTTGGAGTTCTCCAGCTGGGTGCGCCAGGAATTGCAGAGCGATCAACTCTGGCAGTGGGTATCGGTAAAGACGGACGCCATTAAAGAATATCTGTTGCATCTCAAGCTGCCATTACCCCCGGAACAGATCAAGCTGGATAACCTCATCCGCAGCCTTCTCACCAAAGCCAGTGGTTTTGTGTATGACAATGCGGTCGGCCTCCTTAAAGGTTTTACCTCCTTTTTCATTGACTTGCTCATAGTGCTCTTTATTGCCTTTTTCATGTTTCTTCAGGGTGACGACTTCATCAGGGAGATCAAAAAACTCTCACCTCTGGATCCTGTCCACAATGAAGAGATTTTGGGAGAAATGGAAGCGACCATTAAGGCCACCTTATGGGGCACAGTGGTGGTGGCCTTTGTCCAGGGTATTTTAGGGGGTGTAGGTTTCCTGCTTTTCGGGGTGCCCAAGGCGGCATTCTGGGGGACGGTGATGATCCCAGCCTCTGTCATCCCGCTGGTGGGCAATGCCATTATCTGGTTCCCCGGGTGTATTTATTTATTTTTCCAGGGCTCTGTGGCCAAGAGTTTAGGCCTTTTTTTCTGGTGTCTGGTGTTGATCAGTTCCATCGACAACGTCCTCAAACCCTGGTTAATGAAGGGTGCTCGCTCCACCCCCGCCATCTTTATCCTGTTCAGCATTCTGGGAGGCCTCTCTTACTTTGGCATGATCGGCTTTATCCTGGGTCCTCTGATTTTGTCCTTCCTCCTTTCATTGCTGAACATTTATCGAAAGACCATCCTGACCCCGGCTACCGTGCCTGTCCGACCGCCCTCCCCGGAAAATGAAAAACCCATCGTCTTAGATAACGATGGGTTGTAATGACTATGGGGTGGCAGGGTTGAGTTTCACCCCTCCAAAACCTTTTTACCCTGAGCCAGAAAACTTTTGCTTGACTTCGCTTAGATCCAGGTCTCCCCGGGTGACCGCCTCTCGATTTTCCAGTTGCTCCAATTCCTGTTGCACCAAGTCATGTTCAAGGTGACGGTCTTCATAGATAAGCTGGCAATATTCTTCAAACAAATCTGTTTTTAAAGTGGGGCTAAACAGTTTTTCTTGCTTCAGTCGTTCCTCCAGCCCCAAGAGGTTATCCAACAGGTAGAAATAAATAACCCGGGCGTCGGCCAGCTGACCGGCTTGAGCAAGACGATCGGCCCAGGACTGAGTCCGGCGCAGTTTATCCTCGGCTTCGGCCGGCTCAAGGTTACCGGTCCCCACGTCATCGATGAGATGGTCAATGGATTCTAAAATTTCATCCAACTCCTGACCTTCTTCCTTTAGGACACCCCTTACTTCAGGGACGCGGTCAGCCAGGTCCAGGATGATTTCCAGCAGATCCTTTTTCGAGTATTTCTTGAGCCGTTCCTTTAATTCCGCCCGGTCTAAAAATCTGCCTGGTTCCTCTACCCAACTCCAAAGCAAGGCCAGGACATGGGGACAGACTTCTTGCCCTTCCACCTGGGAGCAGGAACACATGGAAGTCAACTGGCCGTCTTTGATTCTAACTTCGACGGGGAAGGGTTCTTCATCCCACACCACGATCTGGAGGCGGTCGCCGGACCGGTAGCCATGTTGAACCTGTTGATTCTGAACCAAAAGACGGGCCGCCGCTTGGGCTTCCGGAGTGCCGATTTGCTCCAGGGTTTGGGCATCCAGATTTTCAAAGCGCATAATGAGCCAAGTTCCTTAAATCTTTTTCTAAAATTTAACACATCCCCTGGACATAGCAACCTATTATTATGGATTTTCCTGCCCGGTGGAGAAAAAAGTTTACTGCGGCGTGATAGCCTGCCTGATGGCGCCTAATTCGTTGAGTCTGGTCTCAAGTTGTTGACGTAAGAGTTCTAGGGCGGGGCCACGGACACCGGGATTCACCACCATGGGCTGGCCCACCAGCAGCACAATTTGGCTGCATGGAAATGGCAATTCAAAGTGGTCCCAGGTGTTGAAGGTGATCTTGCGGTTGGAGGTCATAGCCACCGGCAAGATGGGAATCTGAGCTTGGCGGGCCAGAAACAGGACGCCTTTCTGGGCTTTTCGGGCCGGCCCCCGGGAGCCGTCGGCTACCAAGGCGACCCGATGCCCCTGGTGCAGGTAGGCTGCCAATTGATAGAGGGCCTGAACCCCGCCTTTGCGGCGGGATCCTAGACACACAATTAGTCCCCACCGGCGGGCCACCTCAGCAATAAATTCCCCATCCTGGCTGGGGCTGGCCATGATCACCAAGGGGGGGAACCGGGCTAAATAATTGTGGGCTTTATCGAGGGGAGAAAAGAAATAAAGCACCGCCAAAAGCTGACCATGCCAGCAAGTGCCCACCACAGGACGCCCAGACTCCAATAGCTCTCTGGCCTCCGGGTGGACTTTTAGGGAAAACGAACAGGTGCGAAAATAGAGATGAGCCAGTTTCTGGGCTACTGCGGTCGCCCGGCGGCGCCAAGCCGGATGTTTGAGACGGAGTTTCATGGAAATGGGTAGGGGCCAGTTGGCCATTGAGTTTTAAGGCACCCTTTTCCTATAATCTCCGGCCTCCTGTCTATCGTCTATTCTTTGATTCCAGGCGTGCCAAAATTTTGGGGGCATAAATTTCATGCTCCAACACCAAGCAAGAGACCGGGCGGGTCAGACTCAATTTCATGACGATAAAGTTGAGGCGTTGCATCTGCTTAAGCTTTTCTGATTCGTCCTCCAGGGACGCTACCAGATCTTGGAGACGGGTGATTTCGCGGCGCGTTTCCAATTCAGGCGGCAGGCAATCAGCCATCTTCATAATTTTATAGGCCAGGCGCAAATCCTCTGGCACGTTGCTGTCATCGTCCAGCTTTAAGGGTCGGCCCTTGCCTGGTAAGTTGTCGAAGAGCCCGGCCTCCAAGGCCTCCAGGATCCGGTTTTCGGCTATTCTCTGGAAGAAATCCATGTGCGATTTCCTTTAAAACTCCCGTCCGCTGCATCCCCTTGAGGGATAAAAAGGTTAACGCCAAGAAAAAGTAAAAGAGTTCTTAATAGCGCCGCTTGCGGGCCCTTTCCATTTCCCGTTTCATTTCCCGGCGACGGATGGTTTCCCTTTTGTCCACTTTCTTTTTGCCCCGGGCCAGGGCCAGTTCAATTTTGGCAATCTGTTCCTTAAAATATAATCTTAGAGGGATCAGGGTAAAGCCTTTCTCCTGGATCTTGCCGGCCAGACGTCTTAGTTCGCGGTTATGCAATAACAGTTTCCGGGCCCGGTCAGGTTCATGGTTCTCGCCGGCCGCATAGGGATAAGGGCTGATATGGCTATTATAGAGAAAAAGCTCCCCGTTCCGGAAGCGGGCGTACGAGTCTTCGATGTTCACCTTCCCCAGCCGGATGGATTTGACTTCGGTGCCCATCAACACCAGGCCGGCCTCATACAGGGCATCGATGGTGTAGTCGAAGTAAGCTTTGCGATTCCGGCAGATTAATTTGATCCGCTCGTCTTTTGTCATGAATTTCGGCGATCAGCTACGATGGCGGTAATTTCCAACAAAAACTTCTTATTTCAGTTGGTAATAACGATAACAATTTAAGAGGAAAATGAAAACCGTAAACAGAAAACCGAGTCAGCTGGTGCCGACCAAGGCAGAGCCGAAGCGGTAGATTTCCGGAAAGCGCTGCTGCATTTGGCCGAATACAAAATCATTAATCTCTTCCACGGTGGGCATCTCTAAGACCTGAAGGGTCATTTCCCGGACTTCCCGAAGAGTGAGCCTGCGGATGACGTGCTTGATCACCGGGATGGCCATGGCGTTCATGGAGAGTTCGTTTAAGCCCAAACCCAGAAGAATGGGGACATAGAGGTAATCTCCAGCCATTTCGCCGCACATGGCGATGGGGATGCCGGCCTGTCGGGCCGCCTCCACGGCAAGAGTGATCATGCGCAGCACTGCAGGGTGCAAGGGTTGATACATGTCAGCCACTTGTTTGTTGCCCCGGTCGATGGCCAGGGCATATTGGATCAGATCATTGGTGCCGATGCTGAAGAAGTCCGCCTCCCGGGCCAAGAGAGGGGCCAGGGTTACCGCCGCCGGCACCTCGATCATGACTCCCACCGGTAGTTGGGGGTCAAAGGGATGGCCTTCTTTGGTAAGCTCCTCCTGTACGGACTGCAAGAGCTCCCGGCCCTCCCACACTTCCCGGACGCTGGAGATGAGCGGGAACATGACCCTTACCCGGCCATAAGCCGAGGCTCGCAAGATAGCCTTGAGCTGGGTGCGGAAAATCCCCTGCTCTCGAAGACAAAAGCGGATGGCCCTGAGACCCAGGGCCGGATTCATTTCCGGGGCATATTCCAGGTGGGACAGGAACTTGTCACCCCCCAGGTCCAGGGTGCGGATGGTCACCGGCTTCGGCTGCATGGCGACGACCACCCGCCGATAATCTTCAAAGAGTTCCTCCTCGGTGGGGAGCTGGCGCTGGCGCAGATAGATAAATTCAGTGCGGTACAAGCCTACTCCATCGGCGCCGTATTTGAGGGCCAGCTGCACCTCTTCCGGCAGCTCTAAGTTGGCCAACACTTGAGTGGCAAATTGATCCAGGGTGATGGCAGGCAACTCGCTGGACCGGCCCACTTCAGACTTGAAGGTCTCAAATTCCTGCTTACGAGTCTGATAAGTAGTGAGAAGCCTGTCCCCGGGTTCAAGTACCACCCGTCCGGTAAGGCCATCCAAAATCAGATTGGTGCCGTTGGCTATCTGGCGAGTGGCGTTGTCCAGACCCACGACGGCTGGAATTTCTAAAGATTGGGCCAGAATAGCCGTGTGGGAGGTCTTGGTCCCCCGTTCGGTCACAAACCCCAGCACGCGGGAGCTGGCCATCTGGGTGGTCTCAGCCGGCGACAGATCACGAGCCACAATAATGATGGGCTCAGAGGAGGAAAGGTATCGCTGGGGGGCCCAGCCGGACAGATTTCCCAACAGGCGCCGATACACCGCATCCACATCTTGAACGCGGCCTCGGATATAGGGATCCTGGATGCGGCTGAAGAGGTTTTTGACCTTTTCGAAAGATTGATAGAGGGCCCATTCGGCATTCAGGTTGTTTTCTTTGATCAGCCGCAGGGTGTCCTTATGGAACATCTGATCCTTCAGGATCATGAGCTGAAGTTCGAAAAGATGGACATGCTCCGGGAATTCCTGGCTCACCTCTTCTTTGACGCGAAGCAGATCTTCTTCGGCTTGCTCCACTGCTAAGCGAAAGCGCTCCAACTCTGCCAGTCTCTCCTCCTCGGTGTAGACCAGCCGGAAAGAATTTTGGACTTCGCCGGTGTCGCTGATCACCCGGGCCCGGCCGATGACGATGCCGGGCGAGGCAGGAATTCCCCGGAGGATGAGGTTGGCGGGGGTCATATCTCTTCAAATTTGCTGGCAAACAAGCGGCTCAAGGCTTGGACGGCCTCCCGGGCCTCTGGTCCGCGGGCCTTCAACACCAGCCGGGTGCCCTGGGGGCAGTCCAGGGTCAGGATGGCCAGCAGATCTCTGGCATCCGCCTGGGCGCCGTCTTTTTCCAGGTTTATCTCGGCGTCATATTGCCGGGCCGTGGTGGCGATCTTCATGGCCGGTCGGGCGTGGATACCCAGCCGATTTTCCACCCAGAGTTCTTTTTCCACGTGTTCTAAATGGTGTTGGCGAACGATCATAAATAGGCCATGGACATAGGCTAGCAGCAATAGGTGAAAAATTATCTTTCCAACCTTAAGGTCTTTTTGCCTTTAGCCAATCCTCGGTTAATATTTATTGGGTCCTGTTTTCTTAGTAAAATCCGTTCAGGGAATCAGACCTTGATTTTTCAGATGCAGATAAGTTTGGTACACCTGCCGTCGCGGCAGTCCCAGTTCCGCGGCGGTGTGATCGGCCAAGCGGCGGCCGGTGAGTTCTGAGTCCCGGGCCAACTGCACGAGAAATGCCGCCAGATCCACCACCTTGACAGGTTTTTCCTGGGGGCAGGAGAGCACCAGAGTACACTCGCCTTTGATCTCTTGAGCCCCTAAGTTCTGCGCCACTTCAGTAAGCTCTCCCCGCCAGCACTGTTGGTGGATTTTGGTCAATTCTCGCACCACCAGCACCTGGCGCCGCCCGAAAACCGCCGCCATCTCCGTCAGAGTCCGCCCCAGCCGTTGCGGCGCTTCAAAGAAAATAAGCACCCGTCTCTCATCGGCCAGCTTTTTCAAAAACTCCAGGCGTTTGCTTTCCTTGCGCGGTAAAAATCCCACAAAGGTGACATCTCCTTTAAAGCCTGACATGGACAGGGCCGCCACCGCGGCGGCAGCACCGGGAACAGCCACCACTTCTTGTCCCGCCTCCCAGGCAGAAGCCACCAGGTCTGCCCCGGGGTCGGAAAACCCTGGAGTGCCGGCATCGCTCACCAAGGCGATATTTTCTCCTTTTTTAAGGCGTGCTAACAGGTCCGGCCCCCGGCTGGCCTGGTTGTGGCTGTGATAGCTAAGGAGCGGGGTGGAAATCTGATAATGACTCAACAGCTTGCGGGTGCGCCGGGTGTCCTCCGCCGCAATCAGGTTTACCTCTTTCAACACCCTGAGGGCTCGCAGGGTGATATCTTCCAAATTGCCGAGAGGGGTGGCGACAATATAGAGGGTGCCCATTAGCAAAGATAGTTGTGTAATTCGCGGTTATATTCCGAAAGCTGCGGGGATTATCTCTATTTTTGGCCCGTTGGTCAGCCAGGTAATGGCCACCACGTCAAAGCGCACCGGGGCGTCCAGCAAGCCCTTTTGCATTAAATAATAACTGGCCACTTTTTTCAGGCGGGCCTGCTTGTGAGGGGAGACGGCTTCCTGCGGTTCGCCGAAGCTTAGGCTTTGGCGGGTCTTGACTTCGATGAAGACCAGGTCTTTCCCCTGCCGGGCAATGATGTCAACCTCACCTTGGGGGGTGCGGTAGTTACGGGCCACGATTTGGTAGCCCTGTTTGATGAGAGCACGCTCCGCCACTTCCTCCCCTCTCTGCCCCAGTTGACGCCGAGTAAGTTTCATGTTGTAAGGCCCTGCGGTCAGTTTGCTCCTGATTGTCGGGTATGAGTTGCCGAGGGCGGCTGGTTACTAATCACTGTTCCTCCGCCAGCCACTCCTTCACCCCCTTGAAGGTGCGACGGTGGATAGCGCAGGGCCCCCACACCCGCAAGGCTTCCAGGTGTTCCGGGGTGGCATAGCCTTTGTGTTGGGCGAAGTTATATTGGGGGTACCGCCGATGATAGCACTCCATGAGCCGGTCCCGGTGCACTTTAGCCAGTACTGAGGCGGCGGCAATGGAGGGACAGCGGGCATCCCCGGCAATGACCGGCTGCTGGGGGTAAACCAGTGGCAGGGGGTGGTTGCCGTCCACCAGGATCATCTCCGGCAGCAGAGTAAGGGTCTTAACGGCCCGGGCCATGGCCTTGAGGCTGGCCTTCAGGATTCCCAGACGCTCGATTTCCCTGACTCCCACCTCTACGACAGCATAGTCCAAAGCCTGAGACCGGATATCGGTCTCCAGGGTAAGGCGCTGTTGCGGGGCGAGCAGCTTGCTGTCCCGAAGTCCGGGGAACCGGGTGTCGGCGGCCAGGATGACCGCCGCCGCCACCACCGGCCCGGCCAAGGGACCGCGGCCGGCTTCGTCCACTCCTGCAATATGTTTGACTCCGTTAAGACGCCAATAGGTCTCCGGGTCAGCAAACACCGCCTTGCTGCCCCGGAGCTGCTTCATGCCAGCGGGGTCCGTTTTTCTTTGATGCGGGCGGCCTTGCCGGAGCGCTGCCTCAGGTAAAAAAGGCGGCTCTGCCTGACCCGCCCCCGGGATAGGATTACCACCCGCTCAATGTTAGGGGAATGCAGGGGGAAGAGGCGCTCCACCCCTACTCCGTAAGAGACCTTGCGCACTGTGAAAGTGGCACCGGTGAGGCCGCCGCGTTTGCGAATGACCACCCCTTTGAACATCTGAATGCGCTCTTTTTCTCCTTCCACGATGCGGACATGCACTTCCACCGTGTCACCCGGGCGAAAATCGGGCAAATCCGCCCGCATCTGCTCCCGGGATAGTTGTACCAAACGTTCCATAGCTGCTCACCTATTCTCCTCCGCCGACTCCTGCATCTGAGCCAACAATTTCTTATCCTCCGGAGTCAGGGATGCTGTCTTAATAAGGTCAGGCCGCATCATGATCGTGCGGCGTAAAGCCTGCTCATGGCGCCAGCGGGCAATGCGCTCGTGGTCGCCGCTCAATAAGACCTCAGGAACTTCATGTCCTTCAAAAACCCGGGGCCGGGTGTAATGAGGGTGTTCCAACAAACCCGTCTGGAATGACTCATCTGCGGCTGCCCCTTCCCCTCCCAACACCCCAGGGACTAAGCGGGTCACCGCATCAATTATCACCAAGGCGGGGATTTCTCCTCCGGTCAGAATGTAGTCTCCGATGGACAACTCCTCATCAATATAGTGCCGGAGACGTTCGTCAAACCCCTCATAGTGGCCGCAGATCAACACCAGATGATTCAGCTCAGCCAGCGTCCGTGCTTTCTTCTGGCTAAACAAAGTCCCCTGCGGGCTCAAGAGGATGACCCTGGTATCCGCGCTCTCTCTCTGCACCCAGCGGATGGCGGCGACCAGGGGGTCAATTTTGAGAACCATGCCGGGGCCGCCGCCGAAAGGGCGATCATCCGTCACTTTATGGCGACCAGCCGCAAAGTCCCGCAGGTTCAAAACTCGGTAGCGAACCGCCCCCAGAGCCTGAGCTCTTTTCAACATGCTCTGGCTGAAAGGAGAGGTGAAAAACTCAGGAAAGAGGGTGAGGATGTCAATCTGCATAGACTGCAAGCAGACCTGCCGGCACCAGCGCCTTGATCCACCCCTCTTCCGGATCGATTTCCGTGATCACCTCTGCCACCGCCGGCAACAGCATTTCCTGTTCACCCTGGCGCACTACATAGACATCGTGAGCCGGGGTGGGAATTATCTCTGCCAGCCTCCCCAAGTGGGTTCCGTCCCGGGCGTCCACCACGGGGAGTCCCAGCACCTCAAACCAGTAATATTCCCCAGGGGGGAGCGTCGGGAAGCGGCGGCGGTCAGCCTTAACTTCGAGTCCGACCAAAGACTCGGCCCGGCTCCGGCTGGTGATCTCCTCCAGCTGGAGGAGGACCTGGCGTTTTTTGCGGGCTGCCGTTTTAACCCGGTAAGGATTGTTGCCGATCTCCACCACCGCCAGGGTCGCAAAGATGCCAGGGTCTGTGATCCCAAAGGTTTCGGTGGCAATCTTCAACGATCCCTGGAGGCCGTGGGCGCCCACCACGCGCCCCAGGACAATCAGACCAGACTCTGACTTCACGCTGTTATTCAATAATTTCTAATACCGCCCGCTTGCGAATCTTGGTTGAAGCCGCGCTGAGAATGGTGCGCATGGCCCGGGCGGTGCGTCCTTGTTTGCCGATCACCTTCCCCAGATCCTCTTTGGCAACCTTGAGCTCAATTACAGAAGTCTGCTCCCCTTCGACTTCTTTGACTTGTACCTGATCCGGATAGTCCACCAGAGCTTGGGCGATGAACTTGATCAAATCCTTCATGGTATGCCACCTCCGTCATGGGATGGGGCGGACTGATTGGAGTGCGGTCAGCACTCAGCAGTCGTCCATTGAGGCACGACCGGCTGAAAAGCGGGGCAGCCTGCCCGCCAGACTTTCCCGATTCTGTCGCACCGTGCCCGGGAAGGCGTTGAGCTTCAGGTTCCTGGTGCTGCCGCGGCGGCGGCTTTCCACTTTTTCAAAAGACTGGCGACAGTGGTCGTGGGTTGGGCTCCTCGGTTAACCCAGAACGACAACAGGTCCTCCTTGACCTTGACTGCCGCCGGATCCTGGCGCGGGTCGTAGGTGCCGATAATCTCCAGGAACCTGCCATCCCGGGGAGATTCGTGATTGCTTACCACAATACGATAAAAGGGACGTTTTTTGGCGCCGTAACGGGCCAACCGAATGCGCAGTGCCATGTGGGCCGCTTTTTCCTCCTTAAGATAATATGGTTTCTGTGCAGTGGATGGGCCAGGGAGTAAGTTCCCTGTTCCCCCCGTCTTGCCAGTATATTATGGTGTGTGGGGTTAAGGGCCTGCGGCCCGGCGCCCCCTCAGCCCATAAATCATCCGGGCAGAGCAAACCTGCCGCGTTTGCCCAGCTTGCCCATCTGCTTCATCATCTTCTGAGTCAGGGCAAAGTTTTTCAAAAGCCGGTTGACGTCTTCCACGCTGGTGCCGCTGCCCCGGGCGATGCGCCGGCGGCGGCTGCCGTTGATAATCTGATAATTGGCCCTTTCCGTCGGGGTCATGGAGTTAATGATGGCTTCCACCTTGGTCAGTTCTTTCGGGTCGGGTTTGAGTCCCTTGAGGGCCTTATGTTTGCTGAAGCCCGGAATCATCTCCAAGAGTTGCTCCATGGGCCCCATTTTCTGGATTTGCCGGAGCTGGTCTCGGAAGTCCTCCAGGTTGAAGGTCTCTTTCCGGATTTTCTTTTCCAGGGCCTGCATCTGTTCGGCATCGAAACTTTCCTGGGCTTTTTCAATCAGGCTCAGGACATCTCCCATGCCCAGGATGCGAGAGGCCAGGCGATCAGGATGAAAGACCTCCAAAGCGTCCAGCTTTTCCCCCACTCCCAGGAACTTGATGGGCCGACCGATCACCGCCCGCATGGACAGAGCCGCCCCCCCCCGGGCATCGCCTTCCATCTTGGTGAGGATAATCCCGGACAGCTTGAGCAGGTCGTGGAATTTTTGGGCCACCTGCACCGCGTCCTGACCGGTCATGCCGTCGGCCACCAGGAGTATCTCAGTGGGCTGGGTTGTTTCCTTGACAGCCTTGAGCTCAGCCATCAGAGGGGCATCGATGTGTAAACGCCCGGCGGTATCCAGGATGACGGTATCATAGCCGGCAGAGTAGGCCGCTTCCATGGCGTCATGGGCGATAGTTATCGGGTCCTGCTGCGGCCGGGAGCGATGGGCGTCCACCCCGGCGTCTGCCGCCAAGCGTTGCAACTGCTCAATAGCGGCGGGCCGCTGCACGTCTGCCGGCACCAGATAGGGTTGGCGGCCCTGGGACTTGAGGCGCCGGGCCAGCTTGGCGGCGGTGGTGGTTTTACCGGAGCCTTGCAGACCCACCAGCATGATGGCCACCGGCGGCCGGCCGCTCAGGTCCAGCTTGGGGGCCTCGCCGCCCAAGAGCTCCGTCAGCTCCTCGTGCACGATCTTGATGACCTGCTGGGCCGGGGTAAGGGAGCGCATGACCTCTTCCCCCACAGCCCGCTCCCTTACCTTTTCGATAAACCCCTTGGTCACCTTGTAGTGGACGTCGGCCTCCAGAAGAGCGAGCCGCACCTCCCGCAGAGCCTCGTTCACCTCGGCCTCGGTGAGCTTGCCGCGCCCTTTGAGCCTTTTGAAGACCTGGGCCAGTTTGTCGCTAAGTCTTTCAAACATCTTAGAACGGTTCTTTGTTATCTGTTTTCTGTCAAAATATCACGCCTAAGACTTACTCTATTCTTGGTGGCAACCCTCAGTTACCGGTCTTATATCTGCGGTCTGTCCTACCCCTTCATAACTCCCAGCGGCCTCAACTTGGCCACTTTTTTGGAAATTCCGGCGCCGTGGGCCACTTCCACCACCTCTGCCACGTCCTTGTAGGCCTCGGAAATTTCTTCGTCAACAGTACCCTTGCCGGCCCCCCGCACAAAAATGCCCTTGGCCGCCAGTTCCTTGACTATGGAACGCCCCTTGGCCACTTTCAGGGCCTGGTGGCGGGAGAGTTCCCGCCCGGCCCCGTGGCAGGTACTCCCGAAGGTTTCCGTCAAGGCCTTTTGGGTGCCCACCAGCACAAAAGAGTAGCGCCCCATGTCGCCGGGGATGAGCACCGGCTGGCCGATTTTCTGGTAGGCCGCCGGCGTTTCCGGATGCTCCGGCGGAAAGGCCCTGGTCGCTCCCTTGCGGTGTACGCATAGTCTTGTCTTCTTGCCGTTCACTTCGTGAGTTTCAATCTTGGCGATATTGTGAGCCACGTCATAGATTAAATCCAGACCCAGCTGCCGGGGACTCATCTGGAAGAGCTGCTCGAAGCTCTCCCGCACCCAGTGGGTGATCAGCTGGCGGTTGGCAAAGGCATAATTGGCTGCGGCAGCCATGGCCGCCAGATACTGCTGCCCTTCCGGAGAGGCGATGGGAGCGCAGCACAGCTGCCGGTCGGGAAGTTCGATGCCGTATTTGCTGACGGCTTTGAGCATCACCCTGATGTAGTCATCGCACACTTGGTGCCCCAGCCCCCGGGAACCGGTGTGAATGATGACTGTGATCTGATCTTCATAAAGCCCCAGGGCTGCGGCCAGCTTGTCATCAAAGATTTCAAACACATAGCCCACTTCCACAAAGTGGTTGCCGCTGCCCAGAGTGCCCAACTGATCCCGCCCCCGTTCCATGGCGAACTGGGATACCAACTCGGGGTCGGCTCCCGGGATGGTGCCCTGGGCCTCGATGTGCTCCAGGTCGGCAGCGTCGCCGAAGCCTTGTTTGACCGCCCAAGCGCTGCCATAGCGCATCACTTCTTTCAAGGTGGACTGGCTGAGCTTCAGGTCCTTACGCCGGGAGCCCACCCCGGAGGGAATGTTGCTGAACAGGGTGTTGACCAAGGCCTCGATCTGTGGTGCGACCTGAGCCCGCTCCAGGTTGGTGCGCAGCAGGCGCACCCCGCAATTGATGTCGTAGCCCACCCCTCCCGGGGAGACAATGCCCTGGTCCATATCAAAGGCGGCTACGCCCCCGATGGGGAAGCCGTAACCCCAGTGGATGTCGGGCATGGCCAAAGAAGCCCCCACAATGCCCGGCAGGGTGGCGACATTGGCCACTTGCTGCAAACTCTGATCCTCTTGAATCTTGGGGAGCAGCCCTTGAGAGGCATAGACCACCCCTCGGGTGCGCATCCGACCTTCCTGGGGGATCTCCCAGCGATACGCATCTATCTGCCGGACCTTGACTTTAGCTGTCATAATGTATGGCCCCCCCCCCTCCCAACCCTTGATAAGGGGTTGGGGGAGGGTGCTTGCTGGAGGGGGTAGGGGCCTGCAGCCCCTGGCCCCCTCCCTCAAAACAAACTCACAAGTCCAAAATAACAGTGGCCTGCCAGCCGTCCGCCTGGGGGGCAATGGCCAGCCGGTGGAAGGTGGCGGCTTTCACTGCAGTTTTGCCGATATGCCGCTCAGGGTCAAAAATATCTCCCCTGGCCAGAGCTTTCAGGCTTTCGGGGCTGAGTTCGAGTATGTGAAACTCCCGGCCCAGAAAGCCGTCCAAGTCATAAAGATAAAGCAAGTGGTTAAGCCAGGCAACCAGGAGGGCTTCCTGGTCCGGAGCCTCCACTATGATATTTCTGCTTTCCCGCCGCCTGAGCCGCCGGCGATCGGTGAGGGTGGCCACCAGGGCTTGGGCGGCGTGGGCAAAAATCTCTGCCGGATCACGCCCCCAGATGTGCAACCCCAGGTCAGCAGTATGAAAAAACGGCCGAAAAGATTTGTGCTGTTCCCTCGGGTACCATTTCTCCTTAATCCGGGGCATACAATATCACATACCATAATTTACAGGATTTTTGTGAGCTTGCAATGGGTAAATAACCGCGGCTTTATAAACTCCGCCGCCGCCAGTTGTCGGGGTCCCGGGCTGCCGCCGCCCCCATCTGGAAGGCCGCCAGGTTAGCCTCCAAAAATTCGGTCTTGGTGTGGCCTCTGATGGCCGCCAGGATCTCAGTTTGGCTCAGGGGCAAGTACTCAGTGGCCGTAAGGGCCCCCAGAATGACCATGTTCACAGCCAGGGGACTTCCGGCCTGGCGGGCCAGGGCGGCAGCATCAAAGGCGCAGACTTCCCTGACATGCTGAGCCATGAGGGAAAGCAGCGATTCAACCTCCGGATAGCGCCCCTTGCCGACGGCCACCGTATAGGGGATAATCGTGGCGGTGTTGGCAATGACCAAGCTGTCGGCATGGCAGTAGGTTAAGGCCCGAAAGGTTTCCAGGGCCTCAAAGCCCAGGAGTATGTCAGCCTCTCCTGGAGATATGATGGGGCTTTGCAGCTCTCCCAACACTACCGTGGAAATAACGATGCCACCCCGCTGGGCCATACCGTGGGTTTCGCTCACCAAGGGGGAATACCCCGCCGCCAGGGCTGCTTCCCCCAACAGGCGGCTGGCCAACAGCGTCCCTTGCCCACCCACGCCGGTGAGGAGCAGCCGGAGATTACCAGGACTTTTTACTTGACTCGAGGCCATAATCATTTATTGGTAGCAGTTACAAACCGCCACAACTTTTCTTTCCTTCGGACTCGAAGTTTGAAAGTGGGATCAGGAACTCTCCTTGACCGGCCGGATAGCCTGGCAGAACTGCCCGCAGAAGGCGCAGCCGGCGCAAAGTATCGGGTCGATGGCCATCTGAGAGGCGCCGTGCTTCAGGTACATGGCCGGACAGCCGAAATAATCCAGACAATGGCGACAGTCCCCGCAGGCTCCCACCACCTGGAAGCGCGCCTTGGATTTTTTCCCTGTTAGGCGTTGCAAGTAAAGAGGGCAGGGTGACCGGGAGATGAGCACCCTAAGGCCGGCCTTGCCCAGGGCTTCTTTGCAAGCCGCTAGACTTTCCTTGTATTTCAGGGGATTCACCACCCAGAGGTTTTCCACTCCCAGGGCCCGCACCAGTTTTTCCAATTCGATGGGCTTACCCGGATAACCCGGCGGCGTCAGGGTAATCCCAGGGTGGGGTTGGTGCCCGGTCATGGCGGTGGTGCCGTTGTCCAGGATGACCAACAGGAGATCGTGGCGGTTGTGCACAGCATTGGCCAAGGCCGGAAGCCCGGCATGAAAAAAGGTGGAATCCCCGATGAAGGCCACCACCTGCTGCCCGGTGGCCTTGGCGATGCCAGCCCCGGTGCTGATGGAGGATCCCATGCAGATGAGGAAATCGGCCATGGACAGGGGCGGCAACAGGCCCAGGGTGTAGCAGCCGATATCTGTGGGGAAGATGCCTTCCTGCCCCAGTTCCTGCAGGGCGATCTTCACCGCGTAATACATGGCCCGATGAGGGCATCCGGGGCAGAGGTTAGGGGGGCGGTCCGGCAGGGGCTGACCTAAAATCTGTTGGGGAAGCGGCGGCGTCGGCTTCTCATAAGGGAGGTCAAAAAAGCGAGCCAATACCTGCCGCACCAGAGCCGGATGGAATTCATAGAGCCGAGAAAACAGCCCTTCGCCTTTGCCACGGATTTCAAGGGTCAATTGTCGGGAGTGCGCTATGTTTTTGAGGCCCTCCTCCAGGTAAGGCTCCAGTTCCTCCACAACCAACACTCGCTCCACCCGGCTCAAGAAATCCCCGATGAGGCCGGCCGGCAGGGGGTGGGTAAAGCCAAGTTTGAGAAAGGTGACCTGATGGCTGAGTTTCAGTTCCAGGAGGGCATCCGCCACATAAGCAGCGGCCACCCCGCTGGCCACCACTCCCCAGGGGCCGGAACCTGTAATGACATTGAAGGGGGAGGCCTCGGACCTGATCAAGGCTGGGACTTGCTGCCTGACCAGCCGGGCGTGCGCCTCTCGGGCTACTGCCGGCACCATCACTTGATGGAAGGGGTCTTTGACAAAATGCCCCGCCCCCCCGTTAGCGGCGAGCTTTCCCAGGGTCACCGCGCCCCGGGTGTGGTTTAACCGGGTAGTGGTGCGCAGGAGCACGGGCAGGCCGAGTTCCTCGGACAGCGAGAAGGCCGCCAGGGCCATATCCTTGGCCTCCTGAGGGGAGGCCGGCTCCAGCATGGGCAGGCCCGCCATCTTGGCGTAACTGCGATTGTCCTGTTCGTTTTGACTGGAGAAGAGCGAGGGGTCATCGGCGCTGACGATCACCAGCCCGCCTTTGATCCCCACATAGCCCAGGGTCATAAGGGTGTCTGCCGCGACATTCAAGCCTACGTGCTTCATGGCGGCCAAGGCTCGCCAACCGGAAGCGGCCGCCCCGGCCGTCACCTCCAGGGCCACTTTCTCGTTGGTGGAATATTCGAAATAAAGATGGCCTTGGCGGGAAATTTCATAACAGCGATCGCCAATCTCCGAGGCCGGAGTGCCTGGATAGGTGGCTACACACCTCACCCCGGCCTCCAAGGCCCCCCGTACAATGGCCTCATTGCCCATTAACAACCGCCGTTCCCCCGCTTGGCCGCCAAGCAACTCTGACATGGACTTTAAAACCCGTTAAATAAATTATGAGAAATCTTTTTCTTCTACCATGCTATCTGCCTTTTGCCAAGAGAAATCTTGATGGTCTCATAACCAAGGTATAACCTCAATGTTGGGTAATCTTTCTACTTGGGGAGGAAGAAGATCAATGGCTGGGGGAGGAGGATTCGAACCTCCATCGGCGACTCCAAAGGCCGCTGTCCTGCCGTTGGACGATCCCCCAGAGTGACGTAGATGAGTACTGCATGAGCTGGCCAAGGAAATTATTACTTGTGAAACCGTGGGAATGCAAGCTTTTTACCAAAAAATAATATTGACTCTACCCTTCCATGTGCTACTGTGCAAAAAAGGAAAAATGGGTGGATTGGCAAGCCTCCGGCGGAAATTTTATTTTCCCTGGAGGGGGATGATGCAATGGGCCAATAAGAGCAGAAGCCAGTGCTTACGAGGGAGAAGCGGCTTTGGCGGAGGGGGAGATGATGAGGTTTATTTTGTTGGTCTTTTTGGGCTTG
>DYLF01000034.1:0-3962 GCA_020722205.1 Desulfobacca acetoxidans | reverse complement strand
GGCTTTGGCGGAGGGGGAGATGATGAGGTTTATTTTGTTGGTCTTTTTGGGCTTGTGGGTGGGGATGGCGCCGGCCGCGGTCTGGGCGGAGGAGACGGCTGACCAGGTATTGGTTCAGCAGGCCTTGAAAAATTTGGCGGAAGAGAACTTTGAAGAGGCTTTGGAGGAATTGCAGCAGGCATGGCGAGCGGGCCCGCGCACGGCCGAAAAAGCCTTTCTTTTGGGGAGAGTCTACCGGGGCCTGCTCAGATACCCTGAAGCTCAGCAGTATCTGGAAGAGGCGGTGAGCCGGCGACCGGATTACCATGAAGCCCGCTTTCTCTTGGCGGACACCCTGATGGCTTTGGACAAGCCGGACGAGGCGCAGCCCCACCTGTTACAGTTGCAGGAGGCGGGCTTTCAGCCGGCGCAGACAGCTTTTTTACTGGGAACGGCGGCCCTCAAGAAGAAAAACTATGAGCCGGCAGTCGATTATTTCCGTCAGGCCCAGTCAGATCCGGCCCTGGCCCAAGAAGCCAAGGTTCAGTTAGGGGTGGCCCTGACGGGCCAGCAACGTCTGGAGGAGGCCAAAAAGACCTTACAAGAAGCAATCTCTTTGGACCCGCGGAGTCAGATGTCCGGATTTGCCAGGAGTTACGTAGGGGAATTGGACAGACGAATTCAAGAGACCAAGCCTTTTCGGGCTAATGTGACGGTGGGGGTGGACTACGACACCAACGTCACGTTGAATCCCGGCGGGGAGGCGGCGCAGCAAATAGCTGGCGCGGGGGATTTGGTTTATACTCAGACGGCCAGCCTGGAATATAATATCCTCCCCCGGGGCCCTATGGCATTGTGGGGGCAATATGCCTACTTTCAGAACTTTCACCGCCGCCTGCCCAATTATGATCTGCTGTCGCACGTGGTGGGCCTGACGCCCTCGTATTCCTGGCCCAACAGCCGGTTCTGGCTGCCCTTCGCCTTTAATTACACCGATGTGGGGTCAGACAAATACTACACCGCCTTCACCTTGAACCCGGCCTATCTTTATCTCTTTACTCCCAAGATCGGGGTGGAAGGGGCGGTGCAAGCGGCCCGCAAATACTACTGGCAGCCGGTGTATATTCCGCAAGAAGACCGCAGCGGCCGCAGCATCGGGGGAAGCCTGGCGCTCTATTATTTCTTTAAGAAGCAGCAGGGTTATCTCATGACCCGTTTCCGTTTTGACAAAGATCTTGCCTCCGGCACCAACTGGGAGAGTTCTTTTTATTCGCTCAATCTGGCACTGCTGTACCCGGTGACGGAGAGTCTAAAGTTGCGGGGTTTTGTGGAACTGGCCTTGCAGCCGTTTGACCATCATTGGACCCGGGGGGTAGCGGATGAAGCCTGGCCCCGTCGGCATGACAAGATCATTATTTGGGGGCTGGATGTGACTCAGACAATTTACAAGGGGTTGGAAGTCAACCTGCATTATTACTTTGCCCGGGACAACTCCAACCTGCCTCTCTATGACTATCACCGCCACATCTTCGGTTGCCAAATTGGTTATCGTTATTAGCTTTAATCACACCATGGCGGGGAATTTATTTCTAAGCCGAACCAAAATTGAGTGCCTTTAAGGAAGTTGTGGAAAAAATGGGAACAGCCACAGTTAGCGAGGGGAAAATGCTGGCTGTCTCCAGCTGCCTGAAATTTCCCGCCATTGAGAGATTTCCTTTAATCTCTCCAGAGAAGATGCCGATAAAGAAGGCACGAAAAAAGAGAAGTTTGTCCACACCATGTTCATGTCAGGAAGGAAGAGCATGCCGCCAGGTGGGGGTCATCTATTTTCGCAACTCAACGTCTTGGTGGTGGATGATATGCCGGCCATTCGGCGCATGCTTCGTCAGATGCTGCTTTCTTTGGGGGTACGAGGCCGTATTGCGGAGTCGGCGGATGGTGAAGAGGCCTGGGAAGCCTTACAGGAGCAAACCTATGACTTGGTGATCTGCGACATCAACATGCCGCGCCTGAACGGTTTGGAGCTTCTGAAGCGCTTTCGCGGCACCCCCAAATATCAGACGACGCCATTTCTCATGATCACCGGTGAGGTCTCAGAAAAAGTGGTGGCGGCGGCGGCGGAAAGCGAGGTGGATGGTTATCTGCTGAAACCCTTCAAACTCGATGCCCTGGAAAGCCGCTTGCGGAATATCGTAAAAAAAAACAGCAACCCTCCCAGGGAGAAGGCCTTTACGCCCAAGCCCAGAAATTGAAGGCTGCGGGGCGCCTCCAGCATGCCATCCTGATTCTGGACAAGCTAAATCAGCCCCCCTTTAAAAAACAGGCCAAGACCCTTAATCTTCTGGGGGAATGTTATTTAGCGTTAGGGGATAGAATCCAGGCGGCCCAATATTTTCTGGAAGCTCTGGAAGTTAATCCCAAATACCTCAGAGCCTATAAGAATATGGCCGTCGTTTGCGAAGCCGAGGGGAATCGCCGGGAAGCCCGCCGCTATTTGGAAAAAGCCCAGGAATTAAGTCCTATAAATGCCGAGCGCCTCCTTCATTTGGGGCAACTTTGTCTGCAAACCGGGGATCAGGATCAAGCCCAGAAATATTTGCAGGATTTTTTAAAGGTCAGTAATGACTTTTCTGCGGAGAAGAACGCGGAGGCCGCGGAGATTCTTCTTCAGGCGGGCCTGGATGAAGGGGCCGAGCATCTCCTCAATGAGTCCATCAAAAAGCAACCGGAAAACGTCCATCTTTACAATCGGTTGGGGGTGGCCCTGAGACGACAGAAAAAGCATGTGGAGGCTCTGCAATGCTATCATCAGGCATTAACCTTAACCCCGCAAAGCGAAAAGGTCCATTTCAATATCGGTATCCTCTATTATGATTTGGGGGTGAAGGACAAAGCCTACGAAGCCTTCCAGGCGGCCTTAAGGCTGCGCCCTGATTTTGCGGAAGCCCGGGATTTTTTGACACAGCATTTTCCTGCCGAAGCTCCCCCTGAGACCTGAGAGTCATCAATCCTCAGAGAGAATGGCACAAGGATGGTTGGGAGCTCACCTGATCATCTAAGAATATCTGTGAGATGCCCTCAAGATTGAGGCATTTTTGATGAGAGGGCTTTACTTGGAGAGTGCTACTTTCGAATCTGGGCTGGCTCTCCACTTGGAACCTTTCAGACGTCAAGGGTGCTGACGGCTTTAGAGAAAACAAGGGGCTGTTCGCTTCATGCCGCTTCTATATGGCGAAAGTGGTTTTGGCTGAGATACCGAAGATGAAGGAGGCCTACTTTGGGACGGTCAAACCGGGCAAGGGCGGCCGGGAGGTCGGCGGCAAGGCCAAAGTGGTGGTGGCTGTGCTTACGTAGCATTCAAACCGTTCCATTTTCGGAGTGAAGGGAATAAACTAGAGTTTCTTATGCGGCTGGCGATGATTTCTGACATCCATGGCAATTTACCGGCACTTGGGGCGGTGCTGGCTGACATTGACCGTCGCGGGGTGGAAGCCATTTATCATCTGGGGGATTTAGTGGGCTATAATCCCTTTCCCAATGAGGTGGTGGGCAAGATCAGAGAGCTGGGGCTGCCGGGGGTGGTGGGCAATTATGATCTGGCGGTGGCGGCTAAGGTGGAGGATCCCATAGGGACCTATCTCAACCCGGTTATTTCTCCCCTGGCCCAGGAGATTTACCACTGGACCAGAACCCGGGTCAGGGCGGAAAACAAGAGTTTTTTACAGTCCTTGCCGCGTCGGCTGCACCTTAAGGTAAAAGGCTGGAACCTATTGTTAACGCATGGCAGTCCCCGGGATATCCGGGAATATCTTAGGCCCACTTTGTCCGAGGAGGAGTTGGCGGCGGCCTTGAAAGATACCGAAGCAGAGGTGGTGTTAGTAGGGCATACCCATCGGCCTATGGTACGCCGGGTAGGGGAGAAATGGCTTATAAATCCGGGCAGTGTGGGGTTCCCTAAGGACGGTGACCGCCGGGCGGCCTAT
>DYLF01000126.1 GCA_020722205.1 Desulfobacca acetoxidans | reverse complement strand
AACGGACTACGAATCCGTGTGCCGGGGGTTCGAATCCCTCTGGGCGCGCCAACCATGCGAGTGCCAGAAATAAGTAGGCTGCGCTCTGTCAATGTCAGCAACCGGCTGAGGGCAGCCTTTAGCGAAACGCCGGCAATCGCAGCGCCCAGCAGCCAGACATCACCTTGCTCCACAGCGCTGCCATTTTCTCAGGCAGACGCCGTTCCAAGCCACCGTTATTTCCTGAGGTCGTGTATTGGCTTAAAAGACAGCGCAGCGCCAATGCTTGAGACATTTATGGTCAGCATGCAATTCTCCAAAGCAAACTCACTAGCCGGCTGGATTTTCACCCCCTTGGGGTGAGGCAACCGCGCTTCCTGACTGTGACAAACCAGAACTTCCGCCAGGGCTATCTGTGGTCTGGTCTCACCCTGCTGCTGCTGGGACTGGCACTTCTCCCGGTGCCCCTCGCAAAGTTGCCCCTGATCCGCTCCGAGGCCATGTATGCCCTGATTCCCCAGGAGATGCTGACTGCCGGCCAGTGGCTCACTCCTACCCTGAACGGCGTGCCTTATCTGGACAAACCTCCCCTGCTCTACTGGCTTACCATGCTGGCTTATAAATTTTTCGGGATCACTGAATTGACCGCCCGACTGCCCATCCTGCTGTGCGCCCTGGGCGAGGTCTGGTTCACTTACCGCCTGGGAGCAATACTTTTCGGGAGACGCGCCGGTTGGTTGGCCGGCTTTGTGCTGCTGACCAGCGTGGGCTTTTTTGCTCATCACCTGCAGATTCTCACCGACCATCTCATCACACTCAGTCTGACGGCTTCTCTGTTTTTTTCCCTGCGCTGGCACGACAAGCCCGGTTGGGGCCGGCTGGTTTTTTTCTATCTGGCCCTCACCCTCGGCTTCCTGAGCAAGGGGCTGATCGGCCTGGCTTTCCCTCTGTTGATCAGCGGCGCTTTGGCCTTGGCGGTGCGCCGACCTCGGTTGCTGCATTTACTTGGGCAGCCCTTAGGATGGCTGCTCCTGATCTGCCTGAGCGTCCCTTGGTTCCTGCTGGTGGAGGCAGCCCATCCCGGTTTTTTGCACCACCATTTTTTCAATGAACAATTTCTGCGTTTTCTGGGGCAACGTCAGCCCGCCGACATCACAGCCTTTTCCGTGCCGGCTTTCTGGCTGTTTCTGGGGCTGTGGCTGATCCCCTGGACCCTTTTGCTACCCGCCTCGCTCTACCGCTTCTGCCGTGCACCTGCCAGGGAGGTGGACAAGTGGAAAAAGTGGTTTCCACTCCTTTGGGCCGGCCTCATCATGGGCTTCTTTACTCTGTCCGAAAGCCGTATCGAATATTACTCCCTCCCGGCCTTGCCGGCCCTGGCTTTAATCCTGGGCTGGCAACTGGATAAAACGTTTGGCGCCTCCCGGGATTGGGGTCTTATTGGGGGCTTGTTGATCTTGGCTGCGCTGTCGCTGGCCACCCGCCTCCTGCTGCCTTTCCTGGAAGAACTCTGCGCCGGCAACCGCCGGGAGTTTGTGGGCATGTTCGCCCTGGTGCAGCCTGTAGCCCGGCAAGTAACCTATTGGGCCCCGTCCTTGGCACTGTGCGGTGCGCTTCTGGGCTGGCGTCGCCCAAAGTTGGCCCTGATAGCTTATGGGATGATAGCCGTCATCTTGATCTTTTTCACTTATCGGACCCTTACCGCTCTGTCCCCCTTGCTGAGCGATAAGATTCCTGGTGACTACGTGCGCCAATGGGCCGCTCCCCCAGATCTCCTGGTCATGGAAAATATTGAAGAATATGAATATGGCGCCTCCCTGGCCTTTTACGCCGGCCGTCGCCTCCTCATGGTGCAGCGCCACGGCCTGCCGCAATTTCCCTCCCCCGTGCCCCCAGCCCATAACTATCTGATCACCCCCGCTCAGCTTGGGAAACTGTGGCACGGCCAGGAGCGGGTCTTTCTGCTGGTAGATGAAGCCCTGCCGCCATCGCCCCCCTGGCAGGGAACCCCCGCCATCCTGAGCCTCCCCGGCAAGCGCCTTCTGGTGAACCAACCAACATCAGTGAACAAACCGCAAGAGCCCAAGCACTATCTCCATGACGTCACCTCCCTAAGTCCTTACTGACTTTAACAGCTTGATTTTACGCATATTGTCTAATGGCCGCTTGCTTGCTTGGCTAAGCGCCTCCCCTTCAAATTTAAACTATCACCCCCATAAAAAATTTGATAAATTCAACCTGAGATAACATATGATCCCCTTGCGAGATAACATTCCCTCCCGCCTCCGCCCGACAGTCAATTACAGTATTATCGGTTTGAACGTCTTGGTCTTTTTCCTGGAAATGGCCATGGGCGCTGGCCTTAACCTGGTTATTAATACCTTCGGGTTTGTGCCCGGCCGCTTCCTGACTTACCTCTGGCATGGCGCTTTCGCCGCCATGCTCCTGCCCATCTTCACCTCCATGTTCCTGCACGGCGGCTGGTTGCACCTCATCAGCAACATGTGGACGCTTTACATTTTTGGGGACAATGTGGAAGACACCCTGGGACACGGCAAATTTCTCTTGTTCTATCTCACCAGCGGGGCGGTGGCCTGCCTGACGCAATTTCTCTTTGCCCCCACCTCTCTCATTCCCATGGTGGGAGCCAGCGGCGCCATCGCCGGAGTGATGGGGGCTTATTTTTTCCTTTTCCCCTGGGCTCGAGTACTTTGCCTGGTGCCGTTTTTTGTCTTCTTTGTAATGGAGGTGCCGGCTTACCTCTTCCTGGGTTTTTGGTTCCTCCTGCAATTCTATCAGGGCAGCTTCTCCATACTTGGCCCTGGCTTCAAAGGCGGAGTGGCTTTCTGGGCCCATGTGGGGGGCTTCATCGCCGGCATAATGCTCCTCAACGTTTTCAAACCCGGCCTGCGGCGCCCCTTCCGGCGGCTGTAAAAAAACTCCCACTACAGGATCCCTCTTCTGATGGCCAAAACTGACCCGTGACCATACGGAAAACCATCAGCACGAGGGCCAGAAGTAGGGTGTTGCCGCTGGCGGGCACGGTGTATCGGAAGGAGGGAGTAATGATGGCCAAGGTAGAGTCAGATAAAACGCTGTTTGGGGACTCCCTCCCGAGAGAGCTGGAATTATTTCTGATGAAAACCAACCCCTGGTGGCAGGGCAAGCCCATGCGCCCGCTCCCTCCTTTTAAGCGTTGCTATTTTGACCCCACCTTAAAACGAGTGAAAGCCGGACTAGCAGCCGTGACGGTGTTACGGGGACCCCGCAGGTGGGCAAAACCACTCTGCAAGAGCACATGATAGACCATCTGCTCCTGCCAGAGCATTTGACACCCAAGCGCCTTTTCCGGGTGTAAGTCGATGAACTCCCGACACTAAAAGGGCTGGTAGACCCCATCCTCAGATTGGGCCGATGGTTTGAGGACCGGGTTTTGGGCGGCCCCTTTAATGAATGGGCACGCCGCGCCGAGCCGGTTTTTCTTTTTTTGATGAAGTCCCAAATCTTCCCGATTGGGCGCCCCAGATAAAGGCCCTGTAGACAATCATGGGGTGAGGATGCTGTTAACCGGAAGCTCAGCACTTTGAATCGAATACGGGAGAGACAACTTGGCCGGGCGCATCTCCACTCTGGAGCTGGGGACGCTGTTACTG
>DYLF01000125.1 GCA_020722205.1 Desulfobacca acetoxidans | reverse complement strand
TTTCTGTCTTGAAAAGTTCTTTCAGGCGGCCTGGAGGGTCACCTGATAGCCCAGGTCTTTGATGCGGCTCACAAAGTACGGTAGCAGGCGCTTGGCGTTGATCTTGTCGAAGTAGTCGCCGCCCAGGTCTTGATAGGTGGAGCCGTTTTTCAGCATATGGTAGATGACCACCAACAGCGAGTGAGCCACGGCCAGGATGGCCCGTTTCTTGCCGCGCCGTGCCGCCAGGCGACGGTATTGCGCCTGGAAGTAGGAGTCTTTCTTGCGGGTGGCAGCCCAGGCACTCTGGACCAGGGCGGCGCGCAGCCAGCGGTTGCCGTGGGTCGTCCGGCCGCTCTTGCGTTTACCGGCGCTTTCATTATTGCCGGGGCAGACCCCGGCCCAGGAGGCCAAGTGGGCCGCGGTGGGGAAGGGCTGCATGTCAGGTCCGATCTCCGCCACCACGTTTTGGGCCGCACGACTCTCAAAGCCCGGCAGGGTCGTCAGTTTGGCCAGGGCCGGGGCGAAAGGGCCGCTTACCGCCTCGATGCGCCGGCTCAGGGCCTCAATCTGGGCTTCCAGATGCTCCACCTGCGCCAACAACTGGCCCAACAGAAACCGGTGATGCTCCGTCACCTTGCCTTCCAGGGCCCGGCGCAGCTCGGGGAGCTTGCTGCGCAGCTGCCGGCGGGCCAGGTCCGCCAGTTTCTCGGGGTCCTGCTCCCCGGCAATCAAGGCCCGCAGCATGTCCCGGCCCGAAGCGCCCAAGATGTCCGTGGCCACGGTGCCCAACTTGATGTTGGCGTCTTCCAGGAGCTGTTGCAGACGGTTGGCCGCCCGGGTCTTCTCCCCCACCAACTGGGAGCGGTGCCGGGTCAGCTCCCGCAGTTCCCGCTGGGGGCGGGGCGGGATGAAGCTCCCTCGCAGCAGCCCGGCTTGGAGCAACTGCGCCAGCCACTGACAGTCCTGGACGTCGGTCTTGCGGCCGGGCACATGTTTGACGTGCCGGGCGTTGACCAACAGCAGGGTGAAGCGGTCCTCCAGGAGGTTGTAGATGGGCTTCCAGTAGACCCCGGTGGCCTCCATGGCCACATGGGTCACTCCGGCTGTGGCCAGCCAGTCGGCCATCTCCAGGATATCCCCGGTCATGGTGCCGAAAGTCCGGGTTTCCTGATGCAGTCGTCCCCCGGCCTCCAGGCGGCGCACGCAGGCCGCCACGCTCCGGCGGTGCACATCCAGGCCACAACAACAGGTGTAAATCGCTTCCATGGCATCACTCGGTTGGTTTTACTCAATGACGGCGGTCCTCGAAAACCTTCAGTCTGTCTTGCGCGCTCTCCCTTGCAGGGGAGGCAACATGTTAGGGTGCGAGGCGATATGAGGGGCAGACTGTTACTCGAGCTCGCAACACCACAGAAGAACGCCCTCAGACCGTCATTGGCATACCCATGCTACCATAATCATGAATACTTTTCATGTGTTATGGGTGGGCCGAAGGACCATGCGCGACTGTTACGAAAAGTTCCTTAGGCGGCCTCGATGGTCACCCGAAATCCTAAGTCTTTGAAACGCCTTAGCAGGTACGGGACCAGGCGGTTCTTGTTGAGCTTATCGAAGTAGTCGCCGCCCAGGTCTTTATAGGTGGAGCCGTTTTTCAACATATGGTAGATGACCACCAACAAAGAATGAGCTACGGCCAGGATAGCCCGCTTTTTCCCACGCCGGGCAGCCAATCTGCGATATTGAGCTTGGAAATAGGAGTCTTTCTTACGGGTGGCGGCCCAGGCGGCCTGCACCAGGGCGCTGCGCAGCCAGCGGTTGCCTTTGGTGGTCCGGCCGCTCTTCCGTTTGCCGGCGCTTTCGTTACTACCAGAACAAACACCTGCCCACGACGACAGGTGATGCTCCGACGGAAACACCGACATATCCGCTCCGATCTCCGCCAGCACATTCTCGGCGGCGCGTTGCTCAAAACCCGGCAGACAGATCAGCGCCTCCCGGGCCGGGGCGAAAGGGCGGCTCACCTCCTCAATCCGGCGGCTCAGCGCCGCGATCTGGCCTTCCAGGTGTTCCACCTGCGCCAGCATCTGCCCCAGGAGAAAACGGTGAGGCTCCGTCACCTTGCCTTCCAGGGCCCGGCGCAGCTCGGGAAGCTTGCTGCGCAGCTGCCGGCGGGCCAGGTCCGCCAGCTTCTCGGGGTCCTGCTCAGCGGCGATCAGGGACCGGAGCATGTCCCGGCCCGAAGCGCCCCAAACATCCGTGGCCACCGAAGCCAGCTTGATGTTGGCGTCTTCCAGGACCTGTTGCAGGCGGTTGGCCACCCGGGTCTTCTCGGCCACCACCTGGGAGCGATGGCGGGTCAGCTCCCTAAGCTCGCGCTGGGGCCGGGGCGGGATAAAGCTCGCTTGCAAAAGCCCGGCCTGGAGCAACTGCGCCAGCCACTGACAATCCTGGACGTCAGTTTTGCGCCCGGGGAGGTGCTTCACATGGCGAGCGTTGACCAACAGCAGGGTAAAATGGTCCTCCAGGAGGTTGTAAATGGGCTTCCAATAGACGCCGGTGGCCTCCATGGCCACATGGGTCACTCCGGCTGTGGCCAGCCAGTCGGCCATCTCCAGGATATCCCCGGTCATGGTGCCAAAGGTCCGGGTTTCCTGGTGCAGGCGGCCGTCCGCCTCCAGGCGGCGCACACAGGCCGCCACGCTGCGTTTATGCACGTCCAAACCGCAACATCTGGGGTAAATGATCTCCATGGTCTGCTCCCGATGATTCAAACTCAACGACAGCAGACATCGCCAAGCCAACAGTCTGTTACACGTGCTCAACCCCAAGGGGCAGGCAACATTCTTGAGTTCGTGGCAATGTCCGGGCCAGACTGTCCTTCGAGCTCGCGGCATCACAGAAAAACGGCCTTGCGCCATCGTTGGTGAAAAAAAGGTAGCATACCCAAAATTACTTTTCATGGTCTTGAGAGAGCCGCAGGCTCATGAGCGACTGTCCTGAAAAGTTCCTGTGTAGAACCGCCGCCCTCGGCGGTTTGTTCGCCGGCGAGGGCGCCGGCGCTACATTTTTTCATGGGTTACGGGTGGGCCGCAGGACCGTGCGCGACTGTTACGAAAAGTTTCCCAGTCTGCCATCTGCTGGTAGGGCGGCCGTCCCTGGCCGCCCAGGGTTCCGGCGGGCACTTCAGGCCCGCCCCAGCGGATATTCTCCTTTAATTGAGAGTGCGCTCGGCGCAGCCACCCACCCGGTGGCACAGGTTTTCAACCTGTGCCTGCACAGGCGGGACGCCTGTGCCACCAGGCTTTTCATGGTCTTGAGAGAGCCGCAGGCTCATGAGCGACTGTCTTGAAAAGTTTTCTTTCAATTTTAATCTTAGCGTCTTGGCGTTTTGGCGTGATTCTCTCGCAAAGGCGGTAAGACGCGTTGATATTTTTTCTGGTTCCCAAGCTCCCGCTTGGGAACCCCTTGCCCGCCAAGCTCTGCTTGGCTTCGGTGCCGGCGCCTAAGAGCGGCGGGCAGTGCCCGCCCTACGCGGCTTTTCATCTTTTGCGAGCGGGCCGCCGGCCCATGAGGAGCTGTCTTGAAAAGTTTTCCGTGGGGGAGGAGGGGAGGGGGGTGCCCCCGGGCTGGAAGCCCGTGCTACCGGGGTCAGCGG
>DYLF01000124.1 GCA_020722205.1 Desulfobacca acetoxidans | reverse complement strand
TAAAATATCAGACGGTGAAGACCAGTTTAACCATCCCTTACGCAGCGGGTTGATGGCTTCTATCCACAGGCCGAAGCCATTTCCTTTCTGCCCGACTCACTACCAGAGGAGGGACCGCTATGAAAGAGTTTAAAAGATATCCGATAAAGCATCGCCATTGACCCCCAGAGCGGTAAAACGTTCTTATTTCCACCCATTTTCCTGTCATAATGGAAACTCAGGAAGGAGGCCGCCAGGCGCCGAAAGATAAGGGGCCTCACCCACAATCTCTATGACCACACTTGCGCGCTTCACTGGGAAATCGTTTCTTAAAGTCAGAGGTCGGTCGGCAGAAAATCAAAAAACTTCTTACCTCGGAGATTATAAATGACCGTCGTAACCTGCTCCCCTCATACTCCCCCACACCTGGTCATAAACCCAGGAAGGAGGTCTAACCATGGGAAAGGTCTTAGAGCTCCGCCTGACCAAGAAGGCCATTCTGCGCGCCGCTGAGAGAGAACTGAAAAAAATATATCATCTCTCCGGCGGAGGGGCTGACCCCATTATTGATGAAGCCTCCAGACAAATGTTTGAGAAAGGCGAAATTGACGAAGTCAGGTGGTATGATTGGCACACTTATTGTGACGTGGTCTACAATAATCTCACTACTCACATTCTGACCGGCGATCAGATTTGACTCCTGAGCATTATAGAACCGCACGATCGCTAATATCTCGGAATTAATCCGGCGATGAGTCATTACCCAGAGCTAAAAGTCAGTTGGTCCCCACCTTCCCTAATTTCCCTCTCCCTGGCCGGAGAGAGGGCTAGGTTGAGGTTGACTGCTTAACCTGATTCAGGTTCCAAGTAATAACCGCCGGGATTTCAACTAAGTTATAGGTTTAAACGCAAGGAGGGTATCTATCATGGCTAAGTATGACCCCACCAAAATGGAAGACTGGCAGATCGGCGAACTGGCGGAAGAGGAACTGGATTTTAACCGGCAATGCGATAAAATCGGCATCCTGCCCGAAGAACGCATCCCCCTGGGCCGCAAAATCGGCCGGGTGGACTACATGAAGATCTTGGAGCGCCTGAAGGACAAGCCGGACGGCTATTACATCGACGTCACCGCCATCACCCCCACTCCTCTGGGGGAAGGTAAGAGCGTGACCAACATGGGCCTGGTCGAAGGCCTGGGCAAGCGGGGCATGAGCGTGGGCGGGACCTGCCGCCAGCCCTCCGGCGGCCCCACCATGAACATCAAGGGCACCTCTGCGGGCAGCGGCATCGCCCTCTGTATCCCCATGAGCGACTTCTCCCTGGGCCTCAGCGGGGACATCAACAATGTCACCATCGCCAACAACCTGGCCATGGTGGCGCTCACCGCCCGGCTGCAGCACGAGTTCAACTACGACGACGAGCAACTGGCCAAGATCGGCATGAAACGGCTGAACATCGACCCTAAAAATGTGGAGATGAGATGGTGCTTTGACCTGTGCGCCCAAGCCCTGCGCAACATCACCATCGGCCGGGGCACCAAGATGGACGGCTTTGAGATGGATTCCCACTTCTGCATCGCCGTGGCCTCGGAAGTGATGGCCATCCTCTCCATGTTCAAAGACCTGCCGGATCTACGTAAAATGCTGGGCGAGATCACCGTGGCCTATGACAAGAAGGGCAACCCCGTCACCACCGAGGACCTGGGGTGCGCCGGGGCCATGACCGCCTGGATGCTGCCCTCCATCAACCCAACGCTTTGCGCCACCGTGGAATTACAGCCCATTTTCGTGCACGCCGGGCCCTTCGGCAACATTGCCGTGGCCCAGTCTTCCATCGTCGCCTGCCGGACCGCCCTGAAGCTCTTCGACTACTGCTCCACCGAGTCCGGCTTCGGCTGCGACCTGGGCTTCGAGAAGTTCTGGAATATCAAGTGCCGCCACGGCGGGCTCAAACCCAACGCGGCAGTGCTCACCTGCACCGTCCGGGCTCTAAAGCACCACGGGGTCAACGCCACCCCCCCGCCCCCGCCCGTCCGGCCGGGCCGGCCCATCCCCGAGGAATACTATAAATGCACTCCCCAGACCCTGGCCTGGCTGGAGGACGGCCTCAAGAACCTGGTTCACAACATCAACATCGTCAAAAAGTCCGGGGTCATGCCGGTGGTCTCCATCAACCGCTTCGCCACCGACACCGATGAAGAAATCAAGATGATCAAGCGGTGTTGCGATGCCGAAGGGGTCCGGGCGGCAGAGGGCAACTACTGGCGCTACGGCGGCGAGGGCGGCCTGGAGCTGGCAGACGCAGTGATCGAGGCTTGCAAAGAGAAAATTGACTTCAAGTTCCTCTATCCCATGGATATGCCGCACCGCCAACGGATAGAACTCATCGCCAAGGAAGTCTACGGTGCCAGGGGGGTGGTCTATACGCCCGAAGCCGAGGCCAAGCTCAAGCGGTTTGATGCTGATCCCAAATATAGAGACTACTATACCATGAGCGTAAAGACGCACCTGTCGCTCACCCACGATCCCACCGTGAAGGGCGCGCCCAAAGACTGGGATTTGGTGGTGCGGGACTTCCTGCTGTACAGCGGCGCCAAGTATATCTGCCCGTGCACCGGCACCATCTCCCTCATGCCCGGCACCAGCTCCAGACCGGCCTTCCTCAAAGTGGACGTGAACCTCAAGACCGGCAAACCCTACGGCCTGTTCTAACCGAGGTGCTCTCGCCCCAGGCCCCCAGAGCCTGGAGGTCCTTGATTAAGCCCACCCGGTTCCCGGGGCTACCCGGGAGCCGGGTGGTTTTTTATACCGACCTGCCAACTAAAAAATGAAAGATTTATTTATTTTTTTGCCAAAATATTGGTTCAGCAGATAAAGGGATTTCAGGGCTTGATAGGAACATTCCAAAAAGGGGGCGCCGCCCGAGGTGCGGGCGAAGCCGCCAGCCCGCGTCTGGCAGGCCAGGATAAAATCAACCAGCTTCTGACCATGCAGAGGGGCATGTCCCAGTTGCCTCAAAATCTCCAGGGCGGGCAGGATATTGTCCATGAACGCGGTGGTTCCAGGTTTGAAGCCGAAGCCGCCGGCCGGACTCTGGCAAGCCTGTGCCCACCTGACCCAATGGGCCACTTCTGATGGAGGTAAACGGTCAGCTTTCAGGGCGAGATAGTAACGCAAGTCCCTTATCGTGGGGTTGGCGGGCAGTACCAAGGCGGAGAGATCGAAATCGACTCTGGCCTGACAAACAGGGGCATTTTCCCCCAGCTTATAAATCTTTTGCCAATAGTAAGCCTCTTCCAGAACCCTGGTGATTTCTGGGGAGAAGGAAAATGGACAAACTTTGGGGCAGGCGAATTTCCGGCCTAAGTACAAAATCGCATAAATTATCTTGGCCCGGCGGCTGATGCCCCAGTCAAGGCGGTCCAGGTAGCTTCTGGTCCGGTTCAGGGGCTCAGCATTTCCCAGCAGTTCCAAGATACGGACGGCGTAGTAAGTATCCTCGACGGTGGCCGGGAGTCCGGGAGTAAGAGCGAAGCCGCCTCCTTCCTTCTCACGCTCCAGAACATAATGCCTTAAGATTTTGGCGGCTTCCGCGCCCAACAAACCGGGCGTAGGAAGACACAAGAGGCTGTCCCCTCCCTAGTTGAAAGTTGAAAAAAAGGGCTGGCGGGTCATCCGGCCGATTCGCTAGCATCGGCTTGGGTAAACAAAGCTCAGGAGGAACCGCCAGGAAGCCATCTTATCAGATTGTGCACCGGACAGCCAGGG
>DYLF01000123.1 GCA_020722205.1 Desulfobacca acetoxidans | reverse complement strand
CGGAAGCTAGCGGAAATTTTTGCGTCTTTTTGAACTTAAAACGGGGATGCAGGGCCAAGAAACACCTTCTGGTAAGGCTCTTTATCCTCCCGGCTCTTTGACAATTTGCATCTTCTCTCCGGCCGCGGCGCCGGGAGAGGCCTCAACCAGTGTTCGCCCGCCCAATATGGGGCGCAGCCTTGGGTGAACCTTGGATAACCGCGGCGCAGGGGGCTTATGCACCCCCGAAAACACCACATTTTCCCTCTCCCGCTGGGAGAAGGTCGGGGTGAGGGCGCCCAAAGAATTGCCTGCTTGCCCCCTCCCGGGAGCGGTGGAGCACCTTGCCGGCCTGTCCGGGGGTTAGGAAGAGGTGGTGTCCTTTTTGCTGATTTTCCCTTTGACGTCGCCATAAATTTTTTTGGCGCTCTCCATTGACTGCTCCACTTGGCGGGGGTATTTGTAACCTACAAAGACTCCGGCCGCAAAAGACACCAGCATCCAAAACCACATAGTATTATCCTCTCTTTACCTCAAAGTCGGGGCGCTGGGCCCCTTGATTTTTATTTTGAGCGAGAAACTGCCACCTTCTACAGTCGGCAGACCGTCCAGGCCCTCAACCACCGGCGTCTAATCCAGGGCCGCCAGGGCCTCCCTGGCTAATTGGCCCACGGTGGTGCGGTTCAACCCGCCGCGGTCATAAATCTGCACCTCCTGCTCATTGTCCTGCAAGGCGCCAAGCGCTTCCCTGGCTTCGGGGGCTTTAAGGCGGCCCAGACACCAGGCCGAGAGGCCCTGCACCTTGGGGTCAGGGTCTCTAAGACAGGGAAGAAGGAAGGGAATGGTTTCCTTCAGGACTTGGGGATTGACTTCGGCCAAGCGGGCTATGCCCCACAGCATGCCAGGGCGGGAAAACTGCTCTTCCAGAAAGCCGCAGAACATGGGAATGATATCCCGCATTAGGGGCAGGTGGTGCCGGGCGATCTCCCCCAAGGCCGCGGCCGCCCCCCAGCCGGCGCTGCCCGAATCCTCGTTGAGCAAGTAGAGGAGGCGGTGAATGATCTTTTGCACCTGGTGCGGCTGGGCCGCGGCCACATACCCCAGCCCTTCCACGGCCCGCCAGGACAGAAGATCGGTGGGGTCATAGCTGAACATGAGCAAAAGCTCCGGCAGGCCCCGGACTTGAGCGGCCAGTTGCGCCAAGCCGGTAAAATCCGCCGCCTGCAAAAGCGTGCGCACCTGCTCCCGGAGAGCCCTGCGACTCATGACCTGCCGGCTCCCACCCCTAGAAAGGAATATCCTCTTCGGGGGGCCCGCCCTCCGGCGGCGGGAAGGGCGGCTCCGCTTCCCGCTCCGGCCCGCGTCCAGAGCTTAACATCTGCATATTTGATGCAATGATCTCAACATAAGTACGCTTAACGCCTTCCTGTTCCCAGGTGTTTGAGCGAATTCGTCCTTCAATGTAAACCAATTGGCCCTTGGTGAGGTATTTCCCGCATGTTTCCGCCAGTTTTCCCCAAGCCACTATCCGGTGCCATTCCGTCCGTTTCTGTCTTTCCCCCTGCCGGTCGGTGAATACCTCATCGGTCGCCACATTAAACTTGGCCAAAGCCTGCCCCGAAGGAGTATAGCGCAACTCCGGGTCGGCCCCTAATCTCCCCACTAAAATCACTTTGTTAACCATAGACGATCATCCACCCGTTCCATTAATATTTTCTCCTCGTTCACAGAAACCTGGGCCGGGCAAGAGCTGTTTGGGGCCCGGCTTCGCCCCCTGAAAAACCATGGGCTTCCTTCATTTAAATAAAACCGACCCCCGCCGACTTTTCTACCGGGCCTTGACTTTGTCCCCGCTTTTGAAGGGGCCGCCGCTCAAGGTCTGGGCCACGGCGCCGGTCTGGCTCAAGAGTTCCGTGACCTTGATTTCGCCCTTGGGGACGTCGGCGGAGAAGCCCAGGCTGGCGTGGGTTTGGGGGTTGATGACCTCCTTGCCCGGCTCCACCACTTTCAGGCGGTCACCCACCTTGAGACCGGCGTTCTGACCCAAATTAAGATAGAGATTGCCCTCTTTGACAAAATCCACCCGGCCGAACCAATCCACGTTGAGCAGGGCCCCGGCCAGCCGCAGAGCATGATCCCGGGCGAATTTGCTGGCGGCCTCGGGTTTGAGGCCGTCGCGGCCAGCCGGGGAGACAATGGCGTCCGCTTTGCTGCCATGGAAGGTGTCATAGACTTCCACCACCAGGAAACCGCCGACTTCCTTCTCGGGGGGGACAACATTGGTCAGGAGCACCGCCTGGACGCCCAGAAAATCCCCCAGGGCCTGGAGATTGGGCCGCAGGGACAGTTTGCCGTGCAGGCCGGCTTTGCCTAGGGCGGCCTTGATCTGGTCCTCCCCGGCCACTTTCATGTCCTTCTGGCGCCCCAGGGTTTCGGCCACGCTCATGGCCAGCATCCGGTTGAGGCCGTCATAACCTTTGGGGGAGTCCGGATTGGGGATGACGGCCACCGCCCGGCCGGGGAAGGGCACCTTCTCGCCGCCCCGGGCCATAAAGGCCCCCACCCCCTCCTCCCGCAGGATGCGATCCACCTCCTGGCGCACCAGGTCCTTGAGCTTGTCGGGGGGCACACCCTTTTGGGTCTTTTCCCTCTCTTTGGCGAGATACTTGGCCACGGTCTTGGCCAGGCTGGCCTGCAGACCGACAAATTCCTTGCCTTTTTCAGCGTAGATGTATTCCGGCTGCTCCGGGTAGGTCAGATAGTAGGGGTTGCGGCTGCGGACATAGGTCTTGCCGTCCACCACCACCGTCTCCTGGGCCGCTTCCGGCGGATAAGTCTCTTCTTCATCCTCCGGGGGGGTGATGCCCACCATTTTTTTTATGGTGCTGCAACCGGCTAAAGAAAAGTGCAGGGTCAGGAGGAAAAAACCCCCGACCGCGATCCTAATTATCCATGTTCGGGGCATGCTGAGACTCCCTCAGGCTGGAATGCGGGGGAAAAACCCACCAGCATGATATCTTGCGGGCTAGGGGAAGTCAACAGGTTTTGAGGGCAACAAAAATGCCCCGCCGGCAGATGCCGGCGGGGCTGTTGTTAAGGTTTGCTCAAAGATTGTGTGTTTTAGAAGAAGAAGAAGCCGCAGAACATCACCCGATGGTTTTCACCCAGGTCAGTGCCGACACTGTCAACTCTCACTTTCTGGAAGTACTGGGTGCGCACATAGGTGTATTCCAGGCCGAACTTCAGGGCCTTGATGGGCTGATACCACAAGGTGCCATAGACGTGCTGGTTCAGCTTGACCGGATCAGTCTTGTCCGTGTCGCCCCGCCAAGTTCTAAGATTCACATCGAAGGCCCGGTTTATGCCGTAAACCAGACTCAAGAACCACTGGTTGGTGAAATAGTACTGCGCCTGCACAAAGCCGCCCCACCGCTTCAGCAACTCCCGGCGGCAGCCGTCGATGGTAGGAGAATAGCGGTAATCGAGTTTGAGATAAGAGGAGCCATTGGCCGGAAAATCTTCCCAGTACCCATCCAGGCCGGCGCCGATAAACCACTGCGTCAAGAGGGAGGCGGTCCCGGCCAGATTCTTGGAGGTGGTGGGAATCACCGGGATGAAGACGCTGCCTTCCACTAACCAGTGGTTAAGGTACTCCTGGTGATTGCTAAAAACCGTACGACGAATAAAATCATCTGCCCGTGCCTGATCATTCAACCCGAACTGCCTCCCGACAGTAACCCCGGTGGCGCGGTAGCGGTCCTGCCACCAGGCGGCGCCG
>DYLF01000033.1 GCA_020722205.1 Desulfobacca acetoxidans | reverse complement strand
AATTAATTTAAATTTATCGGAAAAAAACCGATAAGAAATTAACCCGGGAAAGAAAAATATTGACAAATTTTAATTGTTAGTTAGAATTAAAGATTCAGTTTTTCGTAAATGGGCAAACTGAGATAGGACTATATTTTTCATGGAAAAAGAGTATCTTAAAAAATTTCTTAATCTGGCCGGGGGCAGCGACCCGCTTGTCCCTTATGAACAAATATCCTTTCTCCTCCCAGAGGAGGAAAGGGACAGCTTGGGCTTCCGGGAGACCTTTGAGGTTAACTCTGAAGACGAGCTGGAAGTGGCCGAAAGGTGGCCGTTACCCCAATATGAGCTGTCCGAGGAATCTACCAGCTCAGAAATCGAAGAGGAACTGGACGCCAACGAAATCCCCGAGCACGAAGGGCTGGTGGCTGCCTATTTTCGTGAAATGTTACGCTATTCCATTCTGACCCCGGAAGAAGAGCGGGATCTAGGCCGCATCATCAAACAGGGGCAGGATGCCATCCTGCGCTATGTGTTGGCAGTCAACTCCGATCTGGAGGATGTGGATTCTCTCCGGAAAAAAGTTCAGGCTTGGTTTCAGCTACCCGAAAAAAGCGCCCAAGCCAAGGAGAAGCTTTTTCGCCTGATCCATCACACCCTTAAACAAGCGATCAAAAATCACCCCGATGCCGTTGACCTCAAACAGTTGATGGCCCTGATTCGAGCCACGGAAGGCGAGGTCACCAAGGCGCGGGACAAAATGATCAAAGCCAACCTACGTCTGGTGGTGAGTATCGCCAAAAAGTACCTCCACCGCGGATTGACCTTTTCCGACCTCATCCAGGAGGGCAATCTGGGACTGATGAAGGCGGTCACCCGCTATGATTACACCACCGGTTATCGCCTCAGCACCTTTGCCTCCTGGTGGATCAGGCAGACCATCACCCGGGCTATCTACGATAAGACCCGCACCATCCGTATCCCTGTGCACTTGCAGGAGATCCGCAATCGTTGCTACCGGGCCTTCTACGATCTCCTGAAAGAGCTGGGCAGGGAACCCAACCTCAAGGAAATCTCCGACCGGTCCGGCGTCCCGGAAGAAAAAATTCTCATGGTCACCAACCTCTCGGACGAACTCATTTCCCTGGAAACCCCGGTGGGAGATGAAGGCGATCGCCTGGGAGATTTTATCCGCAATGAAAAATCCATCTCTCCTTACGACGCCATCCAGGAATCGGAACTGACCGAAAAGACCGGTGGGATCCTCAACACCCTCTCCCCGCGGGAGGAGCGCATCATGAAAATGCGGTTTGGCATCGGAGAGGAAGTGGAACACACTCTGGAAGAAATCGGGCGGACTTTTAAGGTTTCCAGGGAGCGCATCCGCCAGATTGAAAAAAAGGCGCTGAAGCGTCTCAAGCACCCTACCCGTAAAGCAGCTTTGGAAGACTTTCTGGACTGATGGTGGGAAACAATTTCAGCCCGCGACTCTGATCACTGAGGATGGGGAGGGACCATGGATGACAGCACCAAACCCTGAGAAACTGCAAGAGATTAAAGACCGGCTCGTGGAACGCAAAAAGCGTCTCTGGCTGGAAGTTAAAGAGCAACTCAAAAGCAACATCGGCGCCGGCTACCAGGAGATGTTGTCCGCCGCCCGCGATGAGGAGGACCAAGCCGTGGTAAGTCTCCTGGCGGAGACTCACCTGGCTCTCTTGGGACCAAAACGCCAAGAATTGGAGGCCATTGAAGAAGCCCTGCTGCGCCTGGAAAACGGCAGCTACGGCCTGTGCGAAGAGTGCGGCCAGCCCATCGAATGGCGCCGCTTGGAAATCATGCCTGAAACCCCCCTCTGCCGAAATTGTATGTCTTATCGCGAAAAAATCGCCAAGGCCGGAACACGCTAACGCCCTTTAGGAGCACCAGGCTCCAAACTTTAAATTACCTCACTACTGTAAATCTTTGCCAGGGTGGTGGGTTTTTCCTGCCACCCTTGGTGTTGGCTTAGCGGTCTTGGCATACGCCTTGGCGCCCCTGGCTTGCCAATCTTTTAACCCAAAACCAAACCCTCCCTTACTCCACCCAATAATTCGGAGCTTCCTTCATAATGATGACATCGTGCACGTGGGACTCCCTGAGCCCGGCGGGGGTGATGCGGACAAATCTGGCCTTCTCTTGCAATTCCGCTATGTTACGGCTACCCACATATCCCATGCCGGAGCGCAGGCCGCCCACCATCTGATAGACCACATCGGCCAGTCTGCCCCGGGAGGGCACCCGCCCCACGATACCTTCAGGCACCAGTTTGCACTCCAGGTCCAAATCCTCCTGGCAGTAGCGATCTCGGCTGCCGGCCTTCATGGCCTCTTCCGAACCCATGCCCCGATAGATCTTATAGCTCCGCCCCTGGAAGATCACAGTCTCACCCGGGCTTTCCTCGGTGCCGGCAAACAGACTGCCGATCATCACCACATCCGCCCCCGCAGCCAATGCCTTGGTGATGTCGCCGGAATATTTGATGCCGCCGTCCGCAATAAGAGGAGTGCCGCTTTCCCGACAAGCACCTGCACACTCCAAAATGGCGCTGAACTGCGGCACCCCCACACCGGCGATGACCCGGGTGGTGCAGATGGACCCGGGGCCAACCCCAACCTTCACCCCATCAACCCCGGCCTTGACTAAGTCCCGCACTCCCTCCGCAGTGCCCACATTACCGGCAATTAGGTTGACCTCCGGGAAAGCCCGCCTCGTGGCCGACACTGCCGCTAACACCCGCCGAGAGTGGCCGTGAGCCGTATCAATACAGATGACATCGGCTCCGGCCTGGAGCAGAGCGGCAACCCGTTCCTCCCGATCCGGCCCCACCCCCACGGCCGCCCCCACCCGCAAACGGCCATATTCGTCCTTGCAGGACTGAGGATACTTGCGGATCTTATCGATGTCCTTAATGGTGATTAGGCCTTTGAGATTGTAGTCCTCATCCACCACCAGTAGCTTCTCAATACGGTATTTGTGCAGCAGGGCCTTGGACTCCTCCAAGGTGACCCCCACCGGGGCGGTGACGAGCCCGTCCTTGGTCATCACCTCCCGCACCTTCTGCTCCAAATTGGTCTCAAAGCGTAGATCCCGGTTGGTGACAATGCCCACCAGACGCCGTCCTTCCACTACGGGAATGCCGGAGATACGGTAGCGCTCCATCAATTGCAGCACTCGGTAGAGGGGGACGTCCGGCTCAATGGTGACCGGGTCCAGAATCATGCCGCTTTCTGACTTCTTGACCTTCTCCACTTCCAAAGCTTGGGCCTCAATACTCAGATTACGGTGAATGATGCCCAATCCCCCCTGGCGGGCCAGGCTGATGGCCGTTTCAGCCTCGGTCACCGTGTCCATGGCCGCACTCAGAATGGGGATGTTCAGGGTAATGCGCGCCGTGAGTCGGGTCGTCAGATCGACCTCGCTGGGGAGCACCGCCGAGGCCCCCGGCACTAACAATACATCGTCAAAAGTTAACGCATAGGGCATGCTTTCTTGGGACATCAGTTCCCGCTCCCTTGTAACAAAATGATTACGCCTTTTCCGTTGTCTGGAAAACAACCTGGCTGATCATTCACGCCTCTCGGCCCATGGATTTTCGATAATCGACTCAACAGCCCCTCCAACAAACCGGCGTCGCTGACCACCAAAAAATCCTGGCTGAAGGCTTGGAGAATGGCCAGCACTAGCAAGGCCCCCGCAACCATGACTCCGGCCCTGGCCGCATTGAGACCCGGGAGCCGGGCCCTCTCCGACTCCGGCAAGCCGGCCAAAATGGCAGTCAGCTCATCAAGCTGATTCCGTGATAATACCAAATTGTTGATCCGATCAGGCTCATAAGCCATCATTTTTAAGGACATGGCCGCCAGGGTGGTCACTGCTCCGGCGGTGCCCACCAGCACCGGTGGACGGCTCAGGAGCGAAGAGAAATTGGCCGTCACGAATCCCCCCAACTTCTCTTGCAGCTTTTGCCTTAAGGAGGACACCGCCTCGGGTTGGGGCGGGTCTCCCACCGGGTGTGATTGGCTTACTGTCAGTACCCCCAAAGGCAGCCCGGCAAAGATCGGCTCTGAGTTGCCGCGCACCAGCATGAATTCGCAACTCCCCCCGCCCAGGTCAAACACCACCAGCTCCGCAGCTTCCCTGAATTTAGGCGACAGCACGGCCAACACCCCCTCCAAGGTGAGGCTGGCTTCTTGTGCGGAGGTGAGCAGGGTTACCGGCAGGTGCAGACTGGTCTTTAGGGCATTAAGAAAAGCCGCCCCGTTTTCCGCCTGGCGCACGGCCTGGGTAGCCACGGCCTGGCAACGCCCCACCCGCAGACCCTGCCACTCTTTGACTATGGCAGCCGCCGCAGCCTCAGTGCGGTTCATGGCCTCCGGGGATAACCTTCCCCTCTCGGCCAATCTTTCCCCCAAAGCCGTAATTTCCTGGCGCCGGCAGATGATGCTGATGCTGCCCGGCGCAACGCTCTCCGCCACCGCAGCCCGTACCGTCAGGCTCCCTATGTCCAGCGCCGCCAGGCGTTCAGGCAATTGGCTCGCAGGCATGATTTGTAACCGCAAGTGGCGCTAGGCCAAAAGCAAGAAGAAAAACAGCTTAAACAACTCGAGCCGGTCAACCATTACTCCCAGCCGCCGAAGCCTCCCCTATTTCGTCAACCAAGGCGTAAACCTCCGGCAGGGTTCGATCTTTCTCCCCGCAATCCAGGCCGTAGCCCACGAGAAACCCCCGCTCCACCGTAAACCCCACATAATCCAAAGGAACGTCCACTTGCCGGCGCTCCTGCTTGTCAATCAAACAACAAATCTTCAGGGACCGGGGCCCTTTGCGGAGCAGATGCCGCCGCAGAAACTCCAACGTCAGACCCACGTCCACAATATCTTCGACGATGAGCACCGGCCGGCCGGCTAAGGATGCTTCCACATCTTTGGTCACTTCCACTGCCCCCGAGCTTTGCGTCCCGGCCCCGTAGCTCCGCAGGCGAACAAAGTCCACTTCCACCGGGAAATCCATGGCTCGCACCAGGTCCGCCAGAAAAATAAAGGCACCTTTCAGCACGCCCACCAGCAACACCTCCTGGCCCCTGTAATCCTGGCTGATCTGCGCCGCCAGCTCCTCCACCCGCCGAGCTATGGCTTCCCGGGAAATGAGCAAACGTTTTGATTTTCCCATTTGTGCGAATCTGCCCTCTCCTGTTTGCAGAGTCTCCTCACCACTCATTATCCCGAAGCTTCTCCCAAGATATGGGAAGGCGCGCCTCTTGTCAAACCATAAAAACAAGCAAGTCCGAGAGCGCAGGAAAAGACTTGTCTATCCATTCTGATATGGCAAAATGAACAGTTATCAATATCCACAAACTTACCATGCCGCTGGCCTTTTCCTTTCTCCTCGCCTACCTCCTGGACCTGGTCCTGGGCGACCCCCCGGACCGGCCCCATCCTGTCCGCCTTATCGGACGCCTGTGCATCTTCTGGGAAAAGCTTCTCTATCGCCCCCAAGTGGCCAGGGGTGTGTTCTTCTGGCTGGCAGTCATGGGTTCTATGGCCGGGCTGGCCACCCTGTTTTATCTTGCTTCACCATTCTTCCCCACGCCGGTCCTCGTAATGGGGCAAATCTATCTCATCTACACTCTGCTGGCCACCCGCAGTCTGCATGACGAAAGCCGCCGGGTGGAGGAAGCCTTGCTCCGAGGTGACCTGGCCGCCGCCAGAAAATGGCTGGGCTTAATTGTCGGTCGAGACACCGCTAATCTTCAGGAAGGGGACATCCGACGGGCGGTCCTGGAAACCATCGCCGAGAATCTTAATGACGGTGTGGTGGCCCCCATGTTTTACCTGGCTGCCCTGGGGCTGCCGGGCCTTCTTCTTTACAAGACCGCCAATACTTTGGACAGCATGGTGGGTTATAAAAATGAGCGCTATCTGGCCTTCGGACGACTGTCGGCGCGCCTGGATGACCTGCTCAATTACCTGCCCGCCCGGCTCACTGCTCTTCTCCTGGTAACCGCCGCCGCCCTCTTCGGTGCAGACTGGTTGAAAGCTTGGCAACTCATGCGGCGTGACGCCCGCTGCGCTAGCAGCCCCAATGCCGGCTGGCCTGAGGCCACCCTGGCCGGGGCGTTGGGTGTGGGTCTGGGCGGCCCCAGCTCTTATTTCGGCCTTCCGGTGGCGAAGCCCTACCTCGGCGATCCCAACGCCCTGCCCTCGCCGGCCCACTACCGGCAAGCCATTCGCCTCCTTTACGCCACCTCCCTGCTCATGGCCGCCTTCGTCTTTACCGTCCTCTACCTGAGCAAGGCCGGTCCCTGGGGGCTGGTCGCAAGTCTTTGATAAAGGATGTCCCAGAGACTGGGAAAATTGCAGCCGGGCCTACAGGAGAGGCTGAATCAACTTGATTAATTCCTCCTTGGAGCGCGCCCCCAAGATCTTGTGGACGATGTTGCCTCTTCGGTCAATAATGAAAGTGGTGGGCATTAACTGCACACTGCCATAAGCTTTGCTGACTTGGTCGGTTCCCAAAAGCACCGGGTAACGCAGACCCAATTGGTGAGTCAATGTTTTCAGTTGGCTGAGCTCTGAGGCCAGACCGATGCCTAAGGTCTGAAAGCCTTTTTCCTTCAGTTCCTGATCAAGCTGATTAAGTTCCGGCATCTCCATTCGACATGGCCCACAGAAAAATGTAAAGAAATTGAGGAGCACCACCTGGCCTTTATATTGGCTGAGAGTATAGTCCTTCCCCTCCATAACGTCTTTCAGAGTAAAATCCGCCGCCGCCTGACTCTTCCCCCAAGCCGTGCCAACCAGAACCATCAGAAACAACACGGCCAGGCATATTTCCACCAACCAGCCCCTTTCCCCCTCTTTCCTTAAATCCATGTAACCCCCTCTTAGCTAATTTTAACCTGTTAGATTATCAATGGCATAAACCAGCTCTAAAGAGCTTATCTCTGCTTGCCTCTTTTTCTTGGCTGTTCATGGAACTGCCGCACCTGATACATGAAGGCCTCAAGGCGCGTGTGGGTGTGGGTCTGTTCCTGCCCGTCGTAGGCCAGGTTCAGGAAAGGGATATTGCCGTGCTCTTCCCGGAAGCGTTTGAATAGGGAGTTGACCACCGTGCCGGGCATGCAGGAGAAAGGCATGATGTTGACAATCCCAGCCGCCCCTTTGCAGTAGAAATCCTTGGACTTGCCAATACTCAAAACGGCCTCCCCTTCAAAAGACGGGTGCAGGTAGCTCCTCGCCATCTCCAGGGTCTCAAAGATCTTGGGTTCATGCAGGTTTCTGATGCTGCCCTCGAAGATGCCGCACAGATGCTCTTCGTCCTTGTGTTGCACCCATTCCTTGATCATGATCTGCAAAAGATGGCGGTAGCGCCTCAGGGCCCGGGCTCGCTGTTTGGAGGTGTAATTGACATAAAGCAGCCACTCGGCAATGGGCGGCATCCAAACCTGGCCTCCCAGGGCCTCGATTTCCCGAACGGCGTTTTCATTTGCAAAGCGGTTGGCCCTGGTATAGATTTCGCCGACCACACCTACGATCGGTTTGTCGCCATTGGGAAGGTAGGATAGCTCATCGAAGGTGCGGCGCGCTTCGGCCAAAACCTCCGGCAGGTTTGTTCTGTCTCGCAGAGCGCAATAAACCCTGTGCAGAAAATGCTGATAAACGGCGTCCGCTTCGCCGGCCCGACGTTCATAGGGACGGGTCTCCAAGAGTTTTTTCTCCAACAAGTCAATGGCCACCACTCCCCGCCAGGCAATGCGGTCGAAATCGTCTCCCACCATGTCGAGCTCATCATACATATTTTCGCTTTGCTCCGGGGCATAGACGGGTACCTGGGGGTAGCCCAGCTCGTCCAGCACCAGCCGATGGTAGCGGTGGTACTGTCCGAAGCGGCAAGGGCCGTCTCCGGAGGGCATGAAGAAAGCGCTCTTTTCCGGATCAAAGTCAGGACGGCGCACCATTTTGGCCAAGTCCCCGGTGGTCAGAATGAGTGGGTAGCACTCCTTACCGGAGGTCAGCCGGCGTCCCAATTCCAAGGTCTCGGCGTCGGACTCAGGTAAGGCTTCGGCCTCGGCCCCGCAGGCCTCAAAGGCGGACACCAACGCTAAGGCATGGTCGGCCATGGGGGGGAGATAGACACGCCGTTGGATTTTGGTCACCCGGTGGCGATAAGGAGAGTAGCGCACCTTCGGAGGCGCCGGCGTGACATTCTTAAGGCTGTCCAGAAAGGCCTCCAGACGGGTAATGGCCCCGACGTCCGAGGAGTGCTCGTCGATTTCGATCTCCAAATAGGGTTTGCCGGCCATGATATCCCGGAAAAAGTGTTGCAAAAAGGAATCAGGACCGCAGCCGAAATTGGTGATATAAATACCATAGAGACGGGGATCCTTACGGATAAGCTGCGCAGCCCGCAGTATTCTCTGACCGTAGCGCCAGTACATGGGCTTGATGTCGTCCAGGTCGTCCACCTCGTCCAGGGGCAAGAAATCCAGAGGCATGGCCAACACCCCAAGCTGCCGCAGCTTGCGGTGGAGGTTCAGGTTCATGCCGGGATCCAAGGCATTGTAAGGTCGGCCGATGAGGATCATAAGCCGCCCGTCCGCCGGCAGGTTGGCCAGCATCTCCTGGCCCCGGGCGCGCAGGCGCTCAAAGAAATCCCGCTGCGCCGCCTCGCCCCGGGCAATGGCCCGGTTCAGCCGAAAAGACGAGACTCCCAGCTCTTTGAGCAAGGGACGCAGGCTGCGGCGCAGCTCCCTGGGACCCCGGCCAAAGTAGATCGGTGTGGTACAAAGCTTGGCCCCGTATTTCTCCAGATTCAAGGCCGCAGGCACCGCGTAGGCCAGAGTCTGCGCCAGCGGACAGACCACACCGCGCCGGATTTGCGGGTGCGGATGCGGCAGATCGATGATGCTCGGCAGAAAGATGCGTTTGATACCTTGAGTCAACAAATCCAGGATGTGGCCGTGGGCCACCTTAATGGGGAAACAGGGCTCGGCGGTAAGGGATTCAACCCCCTGGCGGATCACTTTTTTATTGGTTTTGGGGGAAAGGACAACGGGAAAGCCCAGCTCTGCAAAGAAACCCCGGAAAAAGGGCATAAGCTCCTGAAAAAACATGGTGCGGGGCAGTCCGATTGCCTCCGGCGATGCCTCCTCGGCAGGTTCATGCCCGTAAAGCCAATCTTCCCGCTCTTTCAGGAGGTCTGGAAGGTCAACTGACTGCTTCTGGGTGCGGCCGACTTCGTACTTTTCACAACGGCTGCCATAGAACAGGGGTTTTTCTCCCGCTATTTCCACCCGCCGAATCTCGCAGGTATTGGGGCAGCCCTGACACTCAAAAGATGAAATCTGGTATTGCCGGTCGGCCAGATCGAAGCCCTTAAAACTGGAAACTTCCCAGTTGCGCTCCCGCATGGCCAGCAGCGCCGCACCGATCGCCCCGGTGACATCATGGTGGGGCGGCACCGTCACCTTTTTCCCCAAGACCTTCTCAAATGCCGCCGTGATACCCTGGTTGGCCGCAGTTGCCCCCTGGTAAAAGATGTTTTGGCCGATGCGGCGGCCTTCCACCACCTTGTTGAGATAATTCTGGACGATGGAATAGGAGAGACCAGCCACCAAGTCTTCTTTGCCCGCACCCCGCTGCTGATGATGAACCAAGTCGGACTCCATGAAAACAGTGCAACGTTCCCCCAAACGCACCGGGTTTTTCCCCGCCAGGGCCAGACGGCCGAACTCCTCCTTGATGGAGATGCCCAGCTTCTCCGCCTGCTCCTCCAGATAGGAGCCCGTGCCGGCAGCGCAGACCTTGTTCATCATGAAGTCCACAATGGCCCCCCCCTCCAAGCTGATGAACTTGGAATCCTGCCCACCGATCTCAAAAATGGTGTCCACCTGGGGGTCGATGGCGGCTGCGGCAGTGGCTTGGGCGGTAATTTCATTCCGCACTATGTCCGCCCCGATGAAATCGCCGGTAAGGTAGCGCCCGGAGCCGGTGGTGGCCGCCCCCATGATGGTGACCCGACCGGCCAGCAGTCGCCCTACCCTACGCAGACCCTCGGTAATGGCTTCCAAGGGCCGGCCGGCAGTCATGAGATATTCCCTGGCCAGCACCCGCATGTCTTTATCTATGACCACTACATTGGTGCTGATGGAACCCACGTCCACACCAAGATAGGCTTCCACCCCCGCGCCCATCTCCGGCAGAGGCGCCACTTCATAGTGGGTGTCTGCCAAACCCAAGGGAGGCTGCAAGCGCGGCAGGGGGCGTTCCTGATCGGCAGGACTCCTCAGGTGCTCTTTTAAGGACTCCAGACTGAGAACGTAGGACGCCGGCGGATTTTGCCGGGCCACCAGCACTGCCCCCAGAGCACCCAGGGCACAAAAATGGGGCGGGATGATCAACTCGGCCTCCGACATGCCAAAGACCTGCCGAAAAGCCTGGCGTACTCCCAGGTTATGGGCCACCCCCCCCTGAAAGGCCAGCGGCGGCGGCAAAGCCTTCCCCTTGCCGATATTGCTCTTCAGATTTCTGGCCATGGCCAGGCATAAACCCGCAATGATTTCATAGTCAGGAGTGGCCCCCTGTTGCAGGTGGATCATATCGGTCTTGGCGAAGACACTGCAACGACCGGCAATGCGGGGCGGAGTGGTGGACTTGAGAGCGAGACGGCTGAATTCCTCGATGCTGTAACCCAGCCGGTGGGCCTGTTGGTCCAAAAAAGAACCGGTGCCGGCCGCACACAGGGTGTTCATGGCAAAATCGGAAATGACCAAATGTCCGCCCTGATCCTCCACCAATATAAGCTTGGCGTCTTCCCCCCCCATATCTATGATGCTCCTGGCCTCCGGGTGGAAAAAGTAAGTGCCTTGAGCCTGAGCAATAACCTCGTTGACGAATTGCCCACCCAAGAGCTCAGCCAGCAACTTGCCCCCCAGACCGGTGAAAGCGGCCAAGCGGCAACGATTTAGGGGGTATTGCGGTTCCAGCTCCTGGATAAGTTTTAACGCGCTACGGTAAGGCTCCCCCAAATGCCGGCGGTATTCTTCCCTTAACACCATCCCTTCCGGGGAGAGGAGAATCAGGTTGACACTCACCGACCCGACGTCCATTCCTAAGTCGAATGCGCCTTCCATATGGTTGTCCCCCCCATGATTTCTTATTAACTAATGTTCTTTTAAAAAAGGCAGGCTTTTGACACCAACCCAGTTAGTCAAAATATATTCTGGTTTAAAATTATATTCTATCCGGTTTAAGAAAGTTTGACCAACCGTAAAAAATTTTTTCTTCCCAGAGTCTTATTATCCCCTGGACTTGATTAATCCCCTGCTCACCGATCACGGATTACTTTTTACTGACCACTGGCTGAGGGGTGGCAGCGGTAAAATACCTCATTTTGGTAACGATCACCCACAATGAGACCCCTATCCCGCAGGCGCCCCAGTCTTACCTCCACTTGCTGCGGAGGCAATCCCAAGGCCTGGGCCAAATGCCGCACGGTCATGGGTCGGCGGGCCAGGATAGCCAGGAATTCCTGATCCCCCAGACCCACACCCGGTTGGGCAGGGCGATCAAAGGAGGCAATGACTTCAACCCTTCCACCCAGAAAGACGGCGACCGCCTCCAGTTCTTCCGGCGAGAGGGGTTGCGCCGACTTCTCGGCCACCGGCCGCACCGCCGTGTTGAGCTGGACTCTGTCCGGCGCCAGCCGGGCGATCACTTCTTTGAGCAGGGCAAGTTCAGCCTCGGAGTCATTGTGTCCCTTGAGCACCATAATTTCCAGCCAGAACTGGCCCAAGAACTCCCGACGCAAAGCGAATAGACCAAAGAGGTGGCCCTCCAGGGTGAGATTGGGATGAGGGCGGTTCAGACGCCGGAAAGTGTCCTCCTTAACGGTATCCAGCGAAGGAAGCACCAGATCGGCCCTTTGCAGACCCCGACGCACCTCCGGTTGGTAAAGAAGAGAACCATTGGTGAGGACGGCCACCGGCACCGAGGTGAGGGTTTTAACCGCCGCGATGATTTCTCCCATGCCCAGATTAAGGGTAGGTTCCCCAGAGCCGGCCAAGGTGACTGCATCCAGAGCCCCCTCCAGCACAGGGAGCGATTCTGTGAGCTCCCGGATGATGTCCTCTACCTGGTAAGCCCGGCGTTCGGTCGTCAAATGGGTCGTGGCACCCACCTCGCAATACAGGCAATCAAAGGTGCAGGTCTTGTGGGGGATGAGGTCCACACCCAAAGAACGCCCTAAACGACGGGAATTGACCGGGCCGAAGAGAAAAGACATGATTAGGCTCTAAACACCAGACGGTAAGCCATACCTCACGGCGCCACTACCTTACCACTTACCTTATCCTCCCCTCGCAAGCAAACCGCAAACAGAAAAAAAACCGTTAAAAATTAAAAACAGCCTAACTGGCACTGGATTATCTTGATCTGTAATTCGTTTAACAATTCCCCCATCTCCTTTCTGGAAATGCCGAGGTCTGCGGCCACCTTGAAGGCCAGCGAGCAGGAAATCTTGCCTTCCGGGGCGGCTTCCTTGATTTTGGCTCTGATATCATTTGCTGGCATAAAAATATACCTCATTATTCGTATAAATTACCGGCAACGATTGCCTTCCCTCTCTCGCCTTTTTATTCTTCATAGCTCATGAGGCTTCCTAAAGCAAGGGGAAGGCCAAATCTGACGTCAGGCTGAGAAAAATGGAAACAACCGGGAGATGCGTCCGGCAGGAGGCGCCTCTGTCCCTTTATTCTCGGTGGGTGCAACTAGGGAAGAATGTCAATATTTCAAGAACGTCCCGTCTTTCGGATCTCAAAGCGCACCGTGCCACCCCCGGTGAGGTCGCAGGGATCCAAACACTGCACATAGGCAACGTCGCCTTCATTTCGGGCCAACCCTAAGTCTTTCGGCCTCACCCCCCGAAACAAAGCCACGTAGTAAGGCAGGATGGAGGCCAGAGAATGCAGACAGACCGGAGCGCTGGCAGCAGGGTCCAGGATATAGCCTTGCCGGAGGGTGATTATATCACCCACTTGGTACACCGGACAACGCCCCTTGATTTCCACCACCCTGATGATGAGCTCCCCCGAAGAGCCCTGCACCTGGTCCTTATCGCTTACCTTCACGCCCCGTCATACCTGATTCACCGACCGCCTCTACCACGCGCCATTTGTCGCTGAACTTGGCCAAGCTGCGGAGCAAACCATCTAACTCTCCGGAACCCACCAGTTTGTCCCGCCTACCCAGACTGCCAATCACTTGCTGACGGACTTTCTTACCTTCTCGGTACGAACGCACAATCTGCAGGTACTCATAAGGAGCGCCATTGATTACATTACGTTTTACCCGAACAAACATGGCATAATTTTTGGCTCTAATATAAAATTTGTCAAGAAAATAAAACCTCAAAGAAATTTTTTGGCACTACAGTATCCATCTTTTATACGTTGCCCCTGAATCATTTCACCCCATAAAAGGTGGAGCAAATTCAATGCCCAGAATTAGGCGCCGGCCTAAGGGTCCAGATGTATATAAAATTACGTGATAATCTCCGGCGGTCCCCAACACTGCCCTGAGGCTCGGCCGGCCGTCGTTCAGCCCTGAATTGTAAACACCGACACCTTTAGGTCACATAAAAAGGTTGCCAGATTCCTCCTTTGATATTTAAAATAATACCGGCTGTGGTGGAGGGTCTGACCTGCCCTCAGGACAAAACCCCTCCTCCACCTATTTGTAACTAATCTTTGTCCTGTATTATTGATGGTTTCGTAAAAAATCAAATTTGCTGAAGCCAACCTTCAACCACCCAAAACCATGATCCAGGTTCACGAGCTTACCAAATACTACGGCCCTACTCTGGCCATCAGCCGCCTCACCTTTGAGGTGGCTAAAGGCGAGATCGTCGGCTTCCTCGGCCCCAATGCCGCCGGTAAAACCACCACCCTGAAAATCCTGGCCGGCTTCTTCCCCCCTACTTCCGGCACGGCCCGGATCAACGGCTTTGACTGCGTCGCCGCATCGCTCCCGGCCCGCCGCTCCCTGGGCTACCTGCCGGAAAATGTCTCCCTCTACCGGGACCTCTCCGTCCTCCAGTTTCTGCGCTTCGCAGCCCAGGCCAAAGGGGTGGAACCCAAAAAGGAAACAGCCGAAATCGAACGGGTCATCGCCGACTGCGGCCTCAAAGAGGTGCAACACACCCTGACGGCCTCCTTGTCCAAAGGCTTCCGCCAACGCCTGGGATTGGCCCAAGCACTCCTCGGCCGCCCTCCGCTCCTTATCCTGGACGAACCCACCATCGGCCTGGACCCCTCCCAAATCGTCGAAATCCGCCAGTTGATCAAAGACCTGGCCGGAGACCACACGGTCATCCTCAGCACCCACATCCTGCCGGAAGTCAGTCAGTTGTGTCGGCGGGTCATCATTATTAACCGTGGCCAGATCGTGGCCAGCGATACCCCGGAAAACCTCTCCCGCCAATTGGGTCAGGGAACCCGTGTCCTTCTTACTGTCAATGGCCCCGAAAACCAAGTCCGCCAAGTGCTCTTAAGCACCCCGGGAGTTACCGACGTGCTCTCGCCAGAAAACGGCCGCTATCTGGTGGAAACCACGGGCGATGCCGACCTCCGTCCCCGCTTGGCCCGCCTGGTGATCGAAAACCACTGGGACCTTCTGGAATTGCAGACCCAGGAGTTCACTCTCGAAGAGGTCTTCCTCAATCTCGTCACCGAAGAGGAGGCAAGAATTTCATGACCGGCGTTCTGGCCATCCTCCGCAAAGAGTTGATTGTCTACTTCACTACCCCCATCTTCTACCTCACCGGCTTCTTCTTTCTGGTGCTGGGAGGATACTTTTTTTATTCAAACATTCTATACTACAACCTCCTCAGCTACCAAGGAGCCCAAAATCCCCACCTGGCCTCCTACCTTACTGCCACTCAGCTGGTCTTCCGACCACTCTACGGCACCTTGGCCGTGGTCTTCCTCATGATGGTGCCACTTCTCACCATGCGCCTCTTGGCCGAAGAGAAGCGCTCCGGCACCGCCGAACTGTTGTTTACCTTCCCCCTCACCGACTGGGCGGTGATCCTGGGGAAATTTCTCTCCGCCCTGCTTATCTATGCCATCTTCCTGGTCCTCACCACCCTCTATCCCCTATCTTTCGCCTGGGTGGGACGGGTGGATTGGGGGGTCATTGTCTCCGCCTACCTGGGCCTGCTGTTGCTCGGCGGCGCCTGCCTGGCCCTGGGCCTATTTGCTTCCAGCCTCACCGAAAACCAGATCATCGCCGCAGTCACCGCTTTTGCCCTGCTTTTGCTCTTCTGGCTCCTCGGCTGGCAACAGGAAGTGGCCTCCTCTGGCTCAGCCAGGTTCTTAGCCGCCCTCTCTACCATGGAACACTTTGACACCTTCGCCCGGGGCGTCATCGATACCAAAGACCTCATCTACTATCTGAGCTTCATCTATTTCTTCCTCTTCCTGACCAAGAGGCAGTTGGAATCCCGACGCTGGAGGGCTTAACCGTGAACCGCAGTAAATCTCTCGGCCGACGCACCTTGATCTATGGCGGCAGCGCCGCCCTGGCCGTGCTCCTGGTCCTGGCCAGCCTCCTCCTGGTGGGGCTTCTGGCCCACCGTTACAACCTGAAATGGGACCTGACCCGCGACCACAGCCAATCCCTTTCCACCGTCACCAAAAAACTCCTCCCTGAGGTCCGCAAACCACTGACCATGACGGCCTTCTCCCCGGCCGGCGACGCAGAACGCCAAAAGGCCAAAGAACTCCTGGAGAACTACGCCTATCATAACCGCCTCATCACTTATCGCTTTGTTGACCCGGACCGGGAACCCCTGACAGCCCGCCAAGCCGGCTATCGCTTCCCCGGCAACATCTTGCTCGAATATGACGGCCGCCGCCAAATGGCCGACCGCCCCGACGAGGAAACCGTCAGCGATGCCTTGCGCAAGCTCCTCAAAACCGACCGCAAACACCTCTATTTCCTCACCGCTCACGGCGAACGCAACCTGGAGAGCCCCAAGGCCAGCGGCCTCAGCCAGGCCAAAAGCTCCCTCCTCAACGAAGGTTTTGAGGTGGCTGCACTCAATCTCCTCACCCAACCCGCCGTCCCCAAAGATGCCGCGGTGGTCATCGTCCCTGCCCCCCAAAAACCACTGTTTCCCCAGGAAATCAAGGCCCTGCGTGATTTCCTGACCCAAGGCGGACGCCTCCTGATTATGTTGGAGCCTTTCCAGGACGGCGGCCTCAAAGAGTTCCTGGCCGACTATGGCATCGGCCTGAACGACGGCCTCATCCTGGACGCCAACCAACTGAGCCAGGCCCTCGGCGCCAGCGCCGTCATGCCCATTGTAGTGCACTACGGTTCTCACCGCATCACCCAGGACTTTACCAACGTCCTCACCCTCTATCCCATGGCCCGGCCCTTGCTCATCGATAAACCGGTCAAAGATATCACCGTCCTCCCCCTGGCAAAAACCACCGCCACCAGTTGGGAAAAGCTCGGCCGGGACTGGCTCAAAGAGGGCAAAACCGATTTTGACTCCAAAACCGACAAGAAAGGACCCTTTACCCTGGCGGCCTTGGCGGAGATTCCCCTCCCCACCCACGGCCAGGAAAACAAAAACCCGCCCCCGGCCGAAAATAAAGACCCAGCCCAAACCCGCACCACCTTCCTGACGGTCTTCGGCGATGTTGACTTTGCCGCCAACGCTTACTTCAATCTCTCCGGCAACGGCGATTTCTTCCTGAATGTCGTCAATTTCCTGGCCTCCGAAGAAAAACAGATCGTCCTCCGCAAAGCCGACCAGAAGTCCCAGCCCCTCACCCTCACCGGCCTGCAGGCCTGGGGCTTGTTTCTCATCTCAGTCGTCTGCCTCCCGCTGCTCATGGTGGGAGCCGGCCTCACGGCCTATGTCAGACGGAGGGCCAGGAGATGAACCCCAAAAAGCTTATCCCCCTGGTGGTGATCTTTATAGTGCTGGCCGTCTCCTATCTCGCCTCCCAGTGGCATCAGGGACGTAAAGAACGCCTTGCCAAGGAGGCCAAAAGACTCTTCGCCCTGAAGACAACCGACCTCACCGAGGTCGTCCTCAAAAAGGGCAAACAAGAAATCCGCTTGCTCAGACGCGACCAAGCCTGGGAGATCACCACCCCCCTGAAGGCCCGCACCGACAAGGCCATGGTGGACTCCCTGCTGGCTGCCTTGGCTTCCTTGGAAATGAACCGCGATCTGGGAGAACAAAATAATCTGGAACCCTATGGCCTGACCAACCCACCCTTCCTCGTTGAGTTCACCGCCCAGGGGAAAAAGCGCCGCCTGGCCGTGGGACACAAAACCCCAGGAGACCGCAGCTATTACGTGGTCAGAGACCAGGAATCCCATCTCTTCACCATCTCCTCCTACCACAAGGATTCCCTGGACCGCTCAGTCACGGCCCTCAGGGACAAGATCCTTTTTCAATTCTCCAACAACCAGGTCAAGGCCCTGAAAGTCACCATCGGTCCTCTCACGGCCGAGTTGCAGAAAACCGATCTCACTTGGCGCTGGCAGGGCCGACAAAATTTCAAAGTCCGCCAAGACCGCCTGGAGTCCCTACTCAGACAGCTCACCATGTCCCGCATCCGGGACTTTGTCAACGAACACCCCAAAGACCTCCGCCCCTATGGACTGGCCCCCAAACCCAGTGCTGAGATCATCGTCCTCTTGCCACCAGGCCGCCAGCGCTTGGTTCTGGGAGCAAAAAAGGGCAACAGCTATTACGCCCAACAAGACGCCCAGGGCCCGGTTGTCCTGGTGGAACAGGAACTCCTCCAGAAAGTCAAACAGAGCCTGGCTTCCCTGCAAGACCGGCGATTCTGGACCGGCGAGGCAAGCAGCATCACCCGCCTTTCCTGGGGCCCGCCGGGAAAAACCTGGACCGCCACCCGGGACAAGGACTATTTTACTCTCATCGGGCCGGACAAGCAGGAGTTCCGTCAACCAGCCGTCCGCCTGGAAGTCGCCCTCCTGAAATTTCAAGAATTGGAACAGGAACGGCTTCTGCCTCCCCCCACTACCCCCAGCGAGCCCCAATTCCTCCTCGAATTCTCCGATAAGACCGGCCGACTCACCGGCCGCCTCGCAGAGCTGGGCCAAACCCCCACCGGCCAGGTTACCCTTCTTTGGCGCCAGGGCGACCAGACCACCTGCGCCGCTGTCGCCCGCGCACCTTACGAGCAACTCCGCCAAGACCTGGAGCGCCTCACCCAACCACCGGAGAGGAAATGAATAATCCACCGCTTACCCAAAATTTCTGCAAACTTTGTGGCATAAAACCTGGTTGCCTCACACACCAAATCCGTAGTAAAATAACTCTGTCGTGACTCTCTTAACTTATCCCAGCCCGAAACCCAAATCGGCACCGGCAGTCTCTGTGGTCATCCCCGTCTATAATGAAGAGGAGAATCTCGAAGAACTGGCCGCCAGGCTGATCCGCACCCTGAACGCCACCGGCCAAACCTTCGAAATCATTTTTGTCGATGACGGCTCCCGGGACCGCTCCTGGGAAATCCTCACTCGCCTGCACCAGGAGCATCCCGAAATCATCCGGGCCCTTTCCTTTTACCGCAACTTCGGTCAACATCAGGCCATCTTTGCCGGCTTTACGGCTGCCCGGGGCGAAACCCTGGTCACTCTGGACGCAGACCTGCAAAATCCTCCCGAAGAGATACCCCGCCTCCTGGCCAAGCTCGCCGAAGGTTACGACACCGTGGGCGGCTGGCGGGAAAACCGCCAAGACTCCTGGCTCCGCAAACTCCCCTCCCGCTTGGTGAACTGGATCATGTCCCTGGTCACCGGCGCGCACCTCAAAGATTACGGCTGTATGCTCCGCGCCTACCGCCGGGAGGTGGTAAACAGCATCAACCAATGCCAGGAGTCCTCCAGCTTCATCCCCGCCCTGGCCAACCTCTACTCCCGACGGGTGGCGGAAATCCCCGTGAGACACGTCGAACGACAGCGGGGCCGGTCCAAGTACAACTGGGTGAGGCTCATCCGCCTCAACTTCGACCTCATGACCGGCTTCTCACACCTCCCCATCCATGCCGTCGGTCTCCTGGGCATCTTCATGGCCCTCTTGGGCCTGCTTTTCGGTCTTTATCTGTTTCTCCGCCGATTTTTCTTGGGTCCTGAGGTGGAAGGGGTCTTCACCCTCTTTGCCATCCTCTTCGTCTTCGTGGGTCTTAACACCCTGGGGCTCGCTTTGCTGGGCGAATACGTGGGCCGCATCTACCGGGAGGTTCGTCACCGCCCCCGCTATATCATCCGACAAACCCTGGAGACCCCCCCCGACTAGGGAACATTTTGTCCATCTCGGCTTACGAATGAATACTCACAGCTTACGGCTTACGAAACTACTGACATGCGTCTGATCTTCATGGGCTATCATAACATCGGCTATGTCTGCCTGCAGACCCTTATTGACCTTTGCCGCCACCTGGGGGACGAAATCGTCGCCGTCATCACCCATGCCGATGACCCCAAAGAAAACCTCTGGTTCGCCTCGGTAAGAGACCTGGCCCTCAAACATTACCTGCCTCTCTACCAGCCCCAGGACCCCAACGACCCAGCCTTTGTAACCGCCATGCAAAAACTCGCCCCGGATTTCCTCTTTTCCTGCTATTATCGCCATCTCCTGAAGGCCCCGCTCCTGGCCCTCCCCCGCTTCGGGGCCTTGAACCTACATGGCAGTCTGCTCCCCCGTTATCGAGGCCGGGTGCCGGTGAACTGGGTCTTGCTGCATGGTGAGACCGAAACCGGCCTGACCCTGCACTATATGGAGGTGAAACCCGACCGGGGCGACATCGTCGCCCAAAAGCGCCTACCCATTGCTCCGGATGATACTGCCCTCACCCTGTTCGCCAAAATGACCGCTGCCGCCGGGGACCTCATGCGAGAAATCTACCCCGCCTTAAGGAGCGGCCAAGCCACCCGCCGCCCCCAAGATCACCGCCATGCCTCTTATTTCGGTCCCCGCCGGCCCGAAGACGGCCTTATTGACTGGCATAAATCCCCGCAGGAGATTTATAATCTGGTGCGGGCCGTGACCCACCCTTACCCGGGAGCTTTCACCTTTCTCCAGGGAAGAAAACTCCTGGTCTGGTGGGGACGCCCTTGCCCTGAACCACCCCCACCCGGCTCCTCTCCCGGGCAGATCATCGCTCCCCGCCCCGGGGAGGGACTGCTGGTCGCCGCCGGCCAGGGGCAGTTCCTCATCACCCAGGCCCAGTGGGACGGTGAAGCGGAATTCCTCGGCCCTGTCCTCGCTACCTGGAAAAACCTGATGGGACAACAACTAGGCCCCGGATCTTAAGTCCAGGTGCCGACTGGCGAAAGTCCAACATGCAAAAAGGAAAGGTGAGAAATAATAAAGTCAGACCCTTAACCTATCGGCTGACAAACCACGGATAAAACTATGAAAATCCTTATCTTAGGCGTCAATGGCTTTATCGGCAACGCCCTGGTGCGGCGGATTCTGCAAAACCGAGATTGGGAAGTCTTCGGAATGGACCTTCACTCCAATAAATTGGGGGATTCCCTGCATCATCCCCGCTTCCATTTCCTGGAGGGTGACATCGCCATCAACAAAGAATGGATCGAATACCACATCAAAAAATGTGACGTGGTCCTCCCCTTAGTGGCCATCGCCACCCCTATGGCCTATGTCAAAAAGCCTTTGCTCGTGTTTGAACTGGACTTTGAAGAAAATCTTCGGATCGTCCGCCAATGCGTCAAATACGGCACCCGCATCATCTTCCCCTCTTCTTCGGAAGTCTACGGCATGTGTCCTGAAGAGTTCTTTGACGAAGACACCAGCACCATGGTGTTAGGGCCGATTCACAAACAGCGCTGGATCTACAGTTGCAGCAAACAACTTCTGGACCGGGTCATCTGGGCTTACGGTCAGGAGGGCAAACTCCAGTTCACCATGATCCGCCCCTTCAATTGGATCGGCCCCAAGCTGGATGACCTGGACGCCGCAAAAGAAGGCTCCTCCCGGGTGGTTACCCAATTCATCCTCAACCTCTTGCAAAAGGAGCCCATCCGCCTCGTGGACGGCGGCTTCCAAAAACGTTGCTTTACTTACGTGGAAGACGGCATCGACTGCCTGATGACAATCATCGAGAACCCCGGCCAAGCCGCAGACGGCCAAATCTTTAACATCGGCAACCCCCAAAATGAGGCCTCGGTCAAAGACCTCGCTTACCTCCTGCGGGACCTCTTCCGTCACCATCCCGACCATGTCCACGACTCGCACTACTCGCAGATTATTGAAGTCACCGCCGATGATTACTACGGCCAAGGTTACCAGGACATCACCAGCCGTAAGCCGTCCATCGAGAAGGCTAGCCGGCTGTTAGGCTGGGAACCCAAAACCGACCTGCGCACCTCCCTGCAATTTACCCTGGACGCCTTTCTGGCCGAGGCTAAAGAGAAAAATTGGGAGTCCTGATCACCCCATTCCTCACACCGGAGTCCTAAGAGTGGTCCCCAGCTTGGCTCTCAAAGTGGATGTCGATACCCTTAAGGGGTTCCGAGAAGGCCTGCCGGCCCTCCTGGAAATCTTGGAGCTCCGTGGTATCAAGGCCTCGTTTTTTGTCGCCCTGGGGCCGGATAATTCCGGCCGTGCTTTTCTGCGGCTCTTCAGGCAAAAAGGTTTCTGGGAAAAAATGTGGCGCACCCGGGCCCCGGCCCTTTATGGCCTCAAAACTCTGTCCTACGGCGTCCTGGTCCCCGGCCCAGTAATCGGCCGGCTCGCCCCCCACATCTTGCCGGCCCTGACCGCCGCCGGCCACGAAGTTGGTCTGCACGGTTTTAATCATGTCCGCTGGCATGATAAACTTTTTAAAATGACCGCCCCTCAGATTGAACTAGAGATAAACGCCGCCCAAAAATTGTTTACCGCCGCCCTGTCGCAGCCGGCCCAGGCCTTTGCCGCCCCCGGCTGGCAGTGCAGTGCCGTCAGTAAAAAAATCCTGGCCGCCCAAGGCTTCCTCTATGCCAGTGACACCCGGGGCACAACTCCTTTCTGGCCGCAGTTCGGAGCTCAAATCATCCCTCTCCTCGACCTCCCCACTACTTTGCCCACCTTGGACGAGCTCCTCGGATTCAACGGCTGCCGTCCCCGGGACTTCAGCCGCCTCATCCTGGCGCGCCTCGAAACCAAGACCCCCCAGGTCCTGACTATTCACGCCGAACTGGAAGGTGGCCCTTACCGCCGTGAATTTGCCTGGCTCCTGGACCGGGCCCTTGAACAGGGAGTAACCTTTTTCCGCCTGCAAGATTGGGCACGGCAATTGTTGCAACGCCCTCAAGAGATTCCTGTGGCCTCGGTTGTCCAAGGTCGCCTCCCCGGTCGGGCCGGACGCTTGGCTCTTCAGGCGCCTCGGGAGAAAAACAAATGACCGTCGCAGCCATCATCCCGGCAGCCGGACTCGGGGTGCGCATGAAGACCGGCACACCCAAACCTTATCTGCTCCTACATGACAAGCCCTTACTGGCCCATACCTTGCGAGCTTTTGAGATCTCTCCCGAAGTCAGTCAGGTGGCTGTGGTGGTGCATCCCGAGGACCTCGACCACTGCCAGACGCAAGTCATTGACCCTTTCCAGTTTAAAAAGGTCTTGCGCCTTATCCCTGGCGGCAAGGAACGCCAGGACAGCGTTTACCAAGGGCTCAAAGTCCTGCGCCAAAAAGAGGATCTAGAAATTGTCCTGGTCCATGATGGGGTCCGCCCTTTTATCAGTCCGGACCATATCCGCCAAGTTATTCAGGCAGCCCGTCGCTCCGGCGCCGCCGTCTTGGGCCTCCCGGCCACCGACACCTTGAAAAGGTTGAACCCCAAAAGAGAAGTGGTGGAAACCATAAACCGTCAGGAAATCTGGCACATCCAGACCCCTCAGGCCTTCCACCCCGACCTCCTCTGGCGTGCCTTCGTCTCGGCCTACAGCCGCAATTTTTACGGCACCGATGAGGCCATGCTGGTAGAGCAACTCCCTCATCCGGTAGTGGTTATCCCCGGCTCCCCCTTTAATCTGAAGATCACCACCCCCGAAGACCTGAGACTGGCTGAAGCCTTGCTGCTGCTGCTGGAGAAACAAAATCATGCGGATCGGTTTCGGTTATGACGTCCATCGTCTGGTAAGCGGCCGCCCTCTCATCCTCGGGGGGGTGGAAATCCCTTATCATCATGGCCTGGAAGGCCACTCCGACGCCGATGTCCTCAGCCACGCCATCGGCGACGCCCTGCTGGGGGCCTTGGGCGCCGGTGACCTCGGCGCCCACTTCCCCGACACCGATCCCACTTTCCGTCACATCTCCAGTCTGATCCTGCTGGAACGCATCATGAAACTGGTCAGGGAAAAAGGCTTGCAGGTGGTCAACGTGGATGCCACCATCGTGGCCCAGGCCCCCCGCCTGGCCCCCTATGTCCAACCCATGCGAGCCCAACTGGCCCCCCTCCTCGGCCTCAAGCCCAACGACCTCAACATCAAGGCCACCTCCACCGAACACCTGGGCTTCGCCGGCCGCAAAGAAGGCATCGCCGCCTATGCCGTCGCCCTGCTGACCAAACGTGAACCATAAGTCTTTAATGAATTAACCATGAATTGTAAATCTGACCTTGACTCCCTGAAACCCGAAACCCTGATCAACCTGCCCCGCCGCCC